>JBFIHP010000320.1:0-4673 GCA_041601735.1 Planctomycetota bacterium
CTGGCGCGATCGTGGCGGGGGCCGCCGCGGCTTCGGGCCTGAGCGCGCCGCAGTAGACGACGTTGGCGGTCGCTTCGACCTGGATCGAGTTCCGTGTCCCGATCACGACGGTCTGGTCCATCACCCCGCCGGGCCGAGGACGATTGCGTCGAGGGACTGGATGAGGATGGAGTCGTCGCTGCCGCCGACGCAGACGAGGAGGGGGGATCATCGCCGCCCTGGTTTGGCTATCGGCGCCGACCATCGGCGTCCCGCTGCCCGGGCCGTCGGTCCCGAGCCGGGTCTCGCCCGGTTGCCTGCTGAAAGAGGAAGAGCGGGATTGGCCGCGTTTCGATCGGGTCGTCGGCGGAGTCGCTGTCGCCCCGGTTTCCATCATCGGGAGGATCGTGAAGGTGAGTCTCGACTGCCCGGCGCCGCCGCCGTCGCAGAAGGCGTCCCGCGCTCCCGAGGGAGGGCCGTCGCGACCTTGCCGTCAGCGCTGCCGGGGCCCCTGCCGTCTTCAGGGGCGACGGATGCGCCTTCGCCTAGCAGGTCGATCTCGTCGTCGGCGCCCGGCAGGCTGACCGGCGATGAACTGTCGCCTCGGCCTGCGTCGGAGTCACTCCAGCCGCCCGCGGTCGAAACGAACCGGGCCTGGGCGCTGCCGCCCGCGACCATGGGGTTCCTGCGCCTGCGACGGCGGATCGTCGCGATGGCCCGGATCTTCGTCCGCGCCGTGGCTCCTGGCCGGAGCGGCCACTTGACCTCTCGGGGCGCGACGTCGGTCGAACGCTCGAAACAGAGGACCCTGTCGCTCTCGTCGCCCAACTCGAGCGCGCCGAAGTTGCAGCTGCCGGGGTCGGCTTTCAGGTCGCCGGACGTCAACCGTGGATCGTCGTCGACGTCGTGAACGAGCCTGGCCCGTCGAGGCCCTTGCCGACCCTGTCGATGGGGAAGGAGGCGGCGATTCGGCCCGAACACGGGACCCCTGCCGTCGCTCCGGGTGAGCTGGTCGAGGCGGCGAGTTCGAGCCGCCATTCGGTCCCATCGACGCCGTCGTTGACGAATGCCGACCGGCCGTTCATCTCCTCCGTCATCGTGACGCGTTGCCGGCCGACCGCGACCTCGGGGGGGCGCCGAAGTGGGTGACGCTGCTGAAGCGAATGGCCCAATCGTCACCTTGGATCGGTGAGGGCGCGCGTGGCGGTGCTGATGCACGAGGTGATCGCCAATCCGGGGATCTGGGTGGAGCCCACGACGGCCGTGGGCCCGGCGAGGCAGACGATTCCGGGAAGGGAGGCCGCGGATCGAAGATGACCCGACGGGAGTTCGCGGGGTCGCGGCTGATGGACCCATGGCGGCCGCACCCGCGGCGATGGCGACGACCTCGATGGCACCGCCCTGGGTCGGACCGAGGACGGGGAGTGCGGTCGGCCCGGGCCCGCCCCCGAATAGGGACGTGCTGCGGCCGTCGAGGCGAGCGCCGAGCGGGATCGCGCCCCCCGGATCGTCGTGGCCATTCGAATGACGAGGCAGGGAAACCGCCTGCACGTCGATGCTGACGACGACCGCCTCCTCGAACGTCGTACCGGCCGAGCCACGGGCTGCGAGGGCAAGGACGCGCCGGCCCCCGGGCAGACGGATGGAACCCGAGACCGAGCGTCCAGGTGATCAAGAACGGGCTCCTGTGATCTAATTCGGCGGGGCGCTCCGCCGGTCGCGGGGAGCCGCTCCCACGCTCCTTCGCACCGGGCCGGACGAAGGCGATGCCGGCCCTCCGGTCACGAACTCGAGGCCAGGGGTCCATGGGGGGCGAGGATGGGCGAGTATCCCCTCGACGCGCCTCGCTCTTGTTGCCGGCGCGAGTCATCGGATGCCCACGGCCGATCGAGGCGCGGGCGTGGAGACGAAGAGGGCCCTCCGCGCGCGGCGCGGAGGGCCCGGTCTTCGAGTCGATCGCGGGTCGATCAGAGCATCGTGGCCACCATGGCCCAGACCATGGCCAGCCCGAGGCTGCCCACGATTCCGGCCACGACCATGCCCATCACCTGGCGGACCCGGCGGGGTTCGCGATCGAAGAGCGCGTCGAGGTAGCCGCCCTCGAGGGCGCGTTCGTACTCCTTCGGGCGCTCACGTTTGAACTCCTCCTCGGTCATGCGACCGGTGTAGAAGAGGAGGTCCACCGGGAACTTGTCGGGCCTGAGGTTGCCGTGGAAGATGTGGATGGTGAAGAGGAAGCCGAGGGCGAGCAGGGCCTCGTGGCCGTGCACCACCGTGGCGGCGTTCAGCATCCAGCCCGGCACGAAGTTGGTCGTGGCGACCGGGAACCAGAGCAGCACGCCCGAGCCGCCGATGATCAACATGCCCCAGAAGACGGCCCAGTAGTCGAACTTCTCCCAGTAGGTCCAGCGGTCGAACTTCGGGCGCGGGCCGAGGAAGAGGAACCAGCGGACCATCGCGCCCACGTCCTTCAGATCCTGGACCCGGGGCAGCATCGTGTTCGGGCCGCTGAAGATGCCCTTCTCGCGCTTCACAACCAGGCGGTAGACCATGTGGACGAGGTAGACGAAGAAGGTCGCGGTCATGACGAAGGCCGCGACGCGGTGAAGCAGTCCGGCCGTGCCGGGGCCGCCCAGGAAGCGCATGGCCGCGATCGACCAGGGCGCCTCGGAGAAGTGGAGCGGCAGGCCGGTGAGGCCGCAGACGGTCACCGAGCTCATCATCGCGGCGTGCAGTCCCACGTACATGCCGCTCCAGCGGCGGACGTGGCGTGTGCCGCGGGTCTTCTTGAACGTGGCCCGGTGCAGCCACTCCTTCGCGGCGAGCGAGCGCACGAGCCAGAGGCTGGCGTGGATGCCGCCGAAGAGGAAGACGAAGAGCAGGAGGCCCTCCATCGAGACCTTGATCCAGTAGACGGCGGCGTTGTCGTCCGGCGTGTCGAAGTCGGCATGCACCTGGAACTGGACAAAGCTCTCGTGCGCGCCCTCGTGGCACTTGCCGCAGGTCGCGACGAGATTGCCCTCGTGCACCATCGAATTCGGATCGCTGGCCGGGAGGATCTCGTGCGAGCCGTGGCAGTCGGCGCAGTTCGCCACCTTCTCGCCGTAGCCGAAGCTCGAAACCCGGCCGTGGTAGGACTTGATGAAGGTGCCGGCGCGCTGTTCGTGGCACTTGGAGCAGGTCCGCGAGAGACCGGCGCGGAAGGCGTCGCTGGCACGCTCGATCTCGTGCGGGTGGTGGCAATCGTTGCAGTTCGCGGTCCGGATCTCGCCATTCTCGATCTTCGCCGTGTGGTGGACGCTCGTCTTGTAGCGCTCCTGGATGCCCGCGTGACAGCTGCCGCAGGTGTCGTCGATCCGGTCGTGGTGGAGTCTCGACTCCGGATCGCCGGCCGGCCGGATGTCGTGACCGCCGTGGCAGGAGACGCAGTTGGCCGAGACGTTCAATCCGGCATGGACGATGCCGCGACCGTGGACGTCGTCGAAGTAGCTGCCCAACTTGGCCCCGGCGATGGCGATCTCGCCGGGATGCCGGAGTTCCCGCTCGTCGTGGCAGGTTCCGCAGGTCTTGTGGACGTTGAGGGGATGGAGCCGCGAGCGTCGGTCGCTCTTCTTGAAGTCGTCATGGACCCCGTGACAGGCCGTGCAGGGGGCGTTGGGCGCCTCGGCGCCCTCCGGGGTCGTGCCGTGGATGCTGGCGGAGTAGTGCTCGAGGACGTCCTCGTGGCAGTCCGTGCAGGCCGGTGTGAGAGCCTCTTCGGGGTGCGGATGGCTTTCGAATTCGAAGTGGCAATCGGTGCAGCCCTGACCGCCGTGGAAGGACTGCTTGTGGCGTTCGACGTCGATGAGCAGGGGCTGGATCGGGCGCGACTCGTCCTGCATGGCCTCACGCAGACGGTCCACGTTGCCGTGGCAGTCGGCACAGGCCGGCTCCTGGGCCCGCAGGAGCAGGGCTCCCGGCCCGGAGAGGAACAGGATGAGGAGGGATGCCGTCACCAGCCGCCTTCGGGACGCGGCGGCGGGCCCTCGTTCGGCGGGTCTTCTCGTCGTGTGCATCTTCTGACCTTTCACTGAAAGGGGTGACTCCTTCGAGTCCGGGGTCGAGGCGGAGCGCCGACGCAGGTTCGTGGCTTCGGGGTCCCGCCTCGCGGCGCAGACAGCGCCTGCCGTGCCATCGCCGAGCGTTTTTCCGCGCTTCTTCCGCATTCCCGGCTTCCCGACCCCGTCACGGTCCGATCGCGGGCCCGAGGGTCCCGATCGAGGCCGGGTGGATCGCTGCCGGGGCCTGATGGCTCGCATCCCCCCGCCTCCCCGGCCCCGGGGGATGCGGGAAATTCGAGGTTCGCGTGGGCGAGGTGGAGGATATTCCCCTATCCAGCGGAGTTCCACGACCTTCGCGCGCCAAGATTGTCGCAGCCAATCGGCCTCGAAAGGGCCCTGGAAGCCGTCCCGAGGCCTGCATTCCGTCATTTCCTGGACTTTCGGCGGATTCTCGGGGCCGAAGCGGGGCATGGGTTCGGGCCTTGCATTACGGCGGGCATTCGGACTACCGGCGTAGCCGAGAGGAAACGGAAAAGGAGGTGACTGATGAAGAAGAGCAGGTCGCTTGGAGCATGGCTCTGGTCAGCGATCTCGATGGCGGCCCTGTTCGTGATCGTCGTGACGTCCCCCGGATGCGGTGGCGGCGGCGGTGGC
>JBFIHP010000321.1:0-4666 GCA_041601735.1 Planctomycetota bacterium
CGGCGCATCCTGAGGGCGAGGCCGACCCCGGCGACGAGCACGAAGGCCGCGGCCGCCCGGCCGAAGAGGCCCTCGACCATGCCCTGCAGGGGCGCCGGGACCAGACTGGCGCGCGGCAGGCCCCAGGTCATCGCCAGGTGGAAGTTGACCAGGATCATGCCCAGGTAGGCGAGGCCCCGGGCCAGATCGAGGCCGTCGAGTCGCGCCGGCTGCGGATTCTCGGGAGGGCTCGCTTCGTCGCTGTCAGGTCGTTCCTGCATGCCGGCTGATCCTGTCCTCGCGCTCCCTCGGGCGCAAGCGCTGGCCGGGACTGATCAATCGGCGGCTTCCGGGCATAATGCGCCCATGTCCCGCGAGACCCCGCATTCCGCCGAGAGCCAGCCGCGCGTCGCCGCGGTCCTGGTCAACTGGAACGGCGGCGAACTCACCCGGGGCTGCCTCGAGCATCTGCCCGGGAAGGGCTTCGGTGACGTCGTGGTCGTGGACAACGGCTCGACCGACGGTTCGGTCGCGACCGTCGCCGCCTTCATCGCGGCCCACGAGGGCGAGCTCGTGCGCAACCCCGACAACCGCGGCTTCGCCCGCGCGGCGAATCAGGGCATGCGTCTCGCGCTGGAGCGCGGCGCGGACCTCGTCTTCCTCCTGAACAACGACGCACGCATGGACGAGGGCACGCTGCCCGCGCTGCTCGAGGCGGCGCGTCGCCGCCCCGAGGCCGGGCTCCTCGCCGGCAAGATCCTCGACGGCCGCGGCGAGAAGCTCTGGTGCGCGGGCGTCGATCTCGGTTTTCATCACAATCTCCAGCACATGCGCGGCCACGGGCGGCCCGATCGCGGCGAATTCGATCGCGAGGAAGAGGTCGATGCCCTGACCGGCTGCGGGCTTCTGATCCGGCGGGCGCTGATCGAGGAGATCGGCTACCTCGACGAGGCTCTCTTCGTCTACGTCGAGGACATCGACTACGCGCTCAGGGCCCGCGACGCCGGCTGGAAGGTGCTCTACGTGCCGACCGCCGTGATGACGCACGACGCGAGTTCCGCATCGGGCGGCGGCTACAATGCCTGGCGCAAGTACATGGTGGCCTATGACCTCGTCCTCGTCGTGAAGAAGCGGCGCAGCGCGCGCCTCTGGTGCGCATTCGTGCTCATCGAGCTTCTCGGCTGGCCGCTCCTGCTCGCGGTCGCTATCCTGCGTGGACGTGTTCATGCCGCCTGGGCCAAGGGTCGGGGCATGTGGCGGGCCCTGATCGGCAGGCCGGCACGACCGCCGGCGCTTCGAAACCCATGAAGATCCTCGTCGTCGTCCATCGCTTCCTTCCCCGTCACCACGCGGGTGCGGAACTCTACAGCCTTCGCCTCGCGAAGCGGCTGGCGCGGCAGCACGAGGTCGTGATCCTCACGGCCGACGACGATCTCAAGCGCAAGAACTACAGCCGCCGTCTGACCCGTCACGAGGGTCTGCAGGTCATCGAGATCACCAATCACCGGCGCCACGACGATTTCGCCTCGACCTATGCCGACGAGGCCATGGAGGCCCAGTTCGAGCAGATCCTCGGTCAGCTCCGGCCGGACATCGTCCATTTCCAACACCTGCTCCATCACAGCTTCAATTATCCCGCGATCGCGTCGGCGATGGGGATGCCGACCGTCCTCACGCTGCACGAGTACTGGTTGCTCTGCGCTCGCAACGGCCAGCTCTTCGATGCCGACCAGGAACTCTGCCTCGGACCCGGACTCGAGAAGTGCGCGCGCTGCATGTCGCGATTCATGTGGGGGCGGAAGAGCCTCGACCTCTTCATGCTGAGGGGCCTGGCCGGCGTGAAGCGATTCTTCGGCATCGACCTGAAGGCGAAGGCGCGACGGATCCGGCTGAAGGGCCTCGCCGAGGATCGCGAGATCGATCCCGGCAAGGTCGAGGAGATGAGAAAGGACCTGCTGCTCCGCGAGGCGAGCGTCCGCGACCTCTTCGAACACGTCGATTGTTTCATCGCGCCTTCGACCTTCCTGCGCGACCGATTCGTGGACTTCGGACTCGACCCGGATCGCATCGTCCACTCGGACTACGGCACCGAACTCCGGGACTTCCGGGACATCACGCGGGTGCCCTTCGCCTCCGGCCCGCTGCGGATCGGTTTCCTCGGGTCGATGCAGCCGGTCAAGGGCGTGCACGTCCTGCTCGATGCCCTCGGCCGGCTCGAGGTCGGGACCTTCGAGGCCGAGCTCTACGGCGACGTCGATGCCAAGCCCGAGTACGTGGCGGCGATGGGCGGCAGGCTCCACGACGACATTCGCCTGCGCGGCCAGATCCCGCCTGACGAGGTGCCGCGCGTCCTCGCCACCTTCGACGTCCTCGTCGTGCCCTCGATCTGGTGGGAGAACTCGCCGCTCGTCATCCACGAGGCCTTCGCCGCCGGCATCCCGGTCGTCTGCTCCGACATCGGGGGCATGGCGGAGCTGGTGGACGACGGGATCGACGGTCTCCACTTCCGGGTCGGCGATCCGGCGGATCTGGCCGAGAAGCTCGCCCGCCTGGCGGCGGACCGGGGGCTGCTGGATCGCCTGAAGGCGCGGATCCGCGAACCGCGGAACATGAAGAGCGACGCGGTCTTCCACGAGCAGCTCTTCGAGGCCGTCCTCGATCACTACGAACAGGCGCTCGACGACCACCGCTCCGAGGTCTTCGAGGACATGGGGCACATCGAGGACACGGACGGTCTCGAGGACTTCGAGGCCTTTCTCGAGACCGAGGACCGCGACCCGAAGGACTGAGTGCCGGACGCCCCGCGTCCGTCTCCCGGGGTCCCGACGGGCCTCGTTTTGATTCCGGAGCGCGCCCGGTCATAATGCGCGGGCGCGCAGGCCGTAAGGGTCGCGGCCTGGTCTCGTCGGGGCAGCGGATGAGAATCCTTCACTTCGTCCACGGCTATCTGCCACGCCACCGTGGCGGTACCGAGAACTACGTCGCCGCGCTCGTCCGCGCCTCGAGCGAGGCGGGTTGCGATGTCGCCGTGGCGACCGGCACGGAGGAGGGGGCCGCGCGTCCCGGTTTCGAGAAGACCCGAGAACTCGGCCACATCCTCTATCGCATCCGACGCTCCGGCATCCACCTCGACTCCTGGCAGGCCGTCTTCGATCCCGAGGCCGAGGACAGTGCGGCCGCCGCCGCGAAGGACTTCGCTCCCGACCTGATCCACGTCCATCACTGGCGCCGCCTCGGCTCCGGTCTGGTGCGCCGCCTGCGCGCCGAGGGCTACCCCGTCGTCCTCACCCTCCACGACCTGAGCACCACCTGTGCCCGTTTCTTCCGGGTCCGCGACGAGCACTACTGCGAACGTCCTCCGGTCCCGGCCAGCTGTCGCGACTGCGTCGATCGCTTCTGGTATCAGGGCGACGACGAGATCGACGCGCGCGTCGATCTCTGGCGCGAGGAGATGGTCGCGGAGCTCGCCGCCGCGAGTCGCATCCTGACGCCCTCGCGGGCACTGGCCCTCGAGGTCGTCGAACGCCTCGGCGACGAGCTGCCCGATCTCGCCGCCCGGCTCGATATCGCGCCTCTCGCGGCCTTCGGCGGCGGACGTCCCGGGCGACCCCGCGGCAAGTTCGTCCGGCTCGCGTACTGGGGTTCCCTGCAGCCCATGAAGGGACCGCACCTGCTGTTGCAGGCCCTGCGCAAGCTCGGTCGCGGCGACTGGGAACTCGATCTCTGGGGTGATCCGGAGGGCGCCGATCCTCTCTACCGCGAGCGCCTGCTCGACCTGATGCGGGGGCTGCCCGTGCGTCGTCGCGGCGCCTTCCGTTCCGACGAGATCCCCGGCCACTACGACCTGGCGGTCTTCCCCTCGATCGCGCTCGAGAGCCATTCCTTCGCGGTGGACGAGGCCTTCATGCGGGAGATCCCCGTCCTCGTTCCGGATCGCGGCGCGCCCGCCGAGCGCATCGGCGAGGGCGGTTTGACCTTCCGCAGCGAGGACGTCCGCGATCTCGCGCGCAAGCTCGATCTCCTGATCGGCGATCCCGATCGTCTGGACCGGCTCCGCGAGGGCCTGCCGGAGCTCCTCCCGATGACCGTCCATCTCCGTGCCGTCCGCAAGGTCTATGCCGAGGCGATGGCCGACGCCGGTCCGCCGGCCGTCATCGACGAGGCCGCCCGCACGCGCTTCGGCCAGACCGTCCTCCGGGCGCGTGAGGCCGAGCTCTGGCGGATCCGCGGCCGCGTCGAGCAGGAGCGCGACCGGGCCGAGGGTCTGCAGATCGAGGTGGACGCACGCGACGTGGAGATCCGCCGCCGCGACGAGATCCTCGGCGAGAGCAACGCCAACGTCGCGCGCCTCTCGCGGCTCCTCGAGGAGCGCGAGCGCGAACTGGACAAACTCGCGAGCGAGCAGGGAAGCAGCGTGAAGGAACTCCGCGCCGAGCTCGCCGCGCGTGATCTCGACGCCCAGAAGCGCGAGACCACGATCGAGGCCTTCGCCCGTTCGACCGAGGAGCTGCGCGCCCGGGTGACCGAATTCGCCGGCGAGCGGGACCGCCTCGCCGAACGCCTTCGCGAGCTCGAGGCGGCCGGCGCCAGGGAGCGCGAGGCCGCCCTGGTGAAGCGCCAGGACCAGGAGGCGGAGCTCGAGATCGAACTTCGTCGCCGCGAACAGATCGAGGCCGCCCGGAGCAGC
>JBFIHP010000322.1:0-4661 GCA_041601735.1 Planctomycetota bacterium
CGCCGGCGCCGCCGGTCGAACAGCTCGCCCGGCTGGAGACCCTCCGGGCCGCCTGTCCGGCCCTGGCGGCCCGGCTCGATCGGCTCGACCCCTGGCAAATCGCCGCGGTGCTCGACGAGGGCGAGAACATCCTCCTGCGCGCCCAGGTCGGCAGCGGCAAGACGACGGTCCTGGCGGCGCGGGTCCTGGCGCTGCTGGCGCTGGGAGCGGCCCGGCCCGAGCGTCTCGTGGTGATGACCTTCACCAACAAGGCCGCGACCGAGATCCGCGAGCGGATCGCTGCCGCCGCGGCCGAGGACGGCCTCGAGACCGAGGGTCTCGGCATCGGCACCTTCCACGGCCTCTGCCGCGCGCTCCTGCGCCGGAGCCTCGACGAGGAGACGAGCGGTCGCAGTCGACGATTCCGGCTCCTCGACGAGCGCGGACGACTCGAGATCCTGCGCGAGCTGACGGCGCGCGCGGGCCTGCGGATCGCCTACGCCGCGAAGCTCGACCGCCGGCTCGAACTGCTGCGCCGGGGCGAGACGCGCTTCGGACACATGAAGCGCGACGACGACATCGCCCGCCTCTTCGAGCTCTACGAGATCGAGAAGCGGGCCCGGGACCTGATGGACTTCGACGACCTGATCGCCTTCGGGCGAGCGACGGCACGAGCCCTGCCGGCGGCGGAGCGGCCGGACTGGATCGTGGTGGACGAGTTCCAGGACAGCGACCCGGAGCAGCTGGCCCTGCTCGACGACTGGCGAGGCGAGGCGACCGGCCTCTTCGCGGTCGGCGATCCCGATCAGGTGATCTACTCCTGGCGCGGAGGTTCGGCCGCGCTCTTCGACGACTTCGCGCGGCGCTTCCGGGGCCGCGAGCTGCGCCTCGTCCGCAACTATCGTTGCAGTGAAACGATCCTCGAGGCAGCGCGCTTCGTCCTCGGCCCGCTGGCCGGCAGCCACGATCTGCAGGCGGCCCGCGAGCAGGGCGCCGACCTCACGATCCGGCGCCATCACGACCCCGTGGCCGAGGCCCGCCATCTGGCCGACGCCATCGCGAGCGGAACGCCGGGGCGAAGCGTCGGCATCCTCGTGCGCACCCGCGAGCAGATGGGAGTCATCCGCGAACAGCTCGAGGCCGCGGGCGTCGAGCTGCGCATCCGCGAGCCGCGGGGCGCGGACGACCCCCTGTGCGACTGGCTCGCGGCCTGGCTCGATTGGCTCGAAAGCGGCGCCGGCGGTCCGGGCGCGGCGAAGGTCCTGGGCGATCGCCGCTTCGGCTTTCCCGGGCTCGCCGGCCGGAAGCTCGCGGGGGCCGAAGTAGGGAGCGAGGATCTCGAGGGGCTGCTCGCCGCCTGGCTACCCGAGCGCGGGGCCGACCGCCGCTTCCTTCGCGACCTGGTCGGCCGCGCCCGCGCGGCGCTCGCGGAGGACTTCGAGGGAGCGCCGGAGCTCGTCGCTGCGCTCGGTCTCGAGCACTTCCTCGAGCCGCGGTCCTCGCGCTTCGAGGCGCGCCGGAGGCGGGTGCTCGATCTCGTTCAGCTCGCGCTCGACGCGCCGGGGCTTGCCTGGCCCGAGGGTCTGCGCGATGCGCTCGTGCTGGGCGAGCGCGGGTCGGAGCGCGGCGATGCGGCGCCGGTCGAGCTGATGACGATGCACGCCGCGAAGGGTCTGGAGTTCGACCGGGTCTTCATCAGCGGCGCCAACCGCGGGATGATCCCGCTGGCCTCGTCCTGGGGAGATCCGGAGCAGGAGGCGGAGGAGCGACGACTGCTCTTCGTGGCGATGACCCGCGCCCGCGACGAACTCGAGATCGGCTGGTTCGGCAGGCCGCCGCGCGCGGCGGCCCTGGCCGAGCCCTCGCCCTGGGTCGCTCTCATTCCGCGCCGCCTCGTCCGGGACGACGAGGTCGAGCCCGCGAAGGCGGAGGCGGTCGCCCCCTTCGGCGCGGGCCAGACGGTGCGGCATCCGCGCTACGGAGCCGGCGTCGTCATCGCGGTGGAGGTGGGGCAGGTGCGCTGCCTCTTCGGCGCGCAGGGCGAGAAGAGCTTCTCGCTCGCCATGTGCCCGCTCGTCACCGAGGACTGAGCGGCGTCCGGAGCGCCGAGCGCGAGGAGCGCCGGCCGGACAGGCCGGCAATCGATGATCGTGGGGCCGGGCATGCCGCTCTGTCAGAGCGGCGCTCCTGTCGTTCGGCGCTCCAGGGCCGCGCGGGACGTGATCAGAGGAACTCCATCGCGCCGCCGGGAAGGAAGTAGAGGATGAGCATGGTGCCGCCCGAGACGGTGGGAACGTGGGTCGAGTCGGGCTTGTAGACCACCCAGCCCTCGGCCTGGCCGTCGAACCTCGGGTCGCCGTCGAGCGCGAAGCAGAGGTCGATCTCGCCGTTGGGGTGCCGATGCTTCGGGCCCGGCGACGACATGAGGACCGCATCGACGCTGAAGCCCTCGAGGTCCTTGGCGACCCGACCGAAGCGGATGGCTCCGTTCTCCTTCGGCAGGAGCCAGCCGGCCGTCGCGGCCGCCTCGGCCTTCGCGCGGACGGAGGCCACGAGATCGCCGGCGAAGGGCAGGCTCGCCTCGATGGCGTCGCGTGCCGCCGCGGGGTCCTTCAGATCGACGTTCTCGAGGAGCCGGGCCACGGGCCGCAGTTCCTCGGCGAATTCCTGCATCGTCATTTCGTTCCTCCTTCGTCGGACGCGATCTTAGCCGGGCCGCGCGACCTGCGAAAGCCGACGAAGCCGGAGAGCAAGGTGGCGGCGAGCGCGAGCAGGCCGACCAGGCATGCCGCGATCCGGCCGTCCTGACCCGCGGGGCGATACTCGAGTTCGATGCGTCGCTCGCCGGCTCCCGGCCTGAGCGCCATGAAGGCACCGTCGGCCCGGAAGACGGGGATCTCGTCTCCTCCCGCGCGCGCGGTCCAGCCGGGGTCATGCGCGACGGCCAGGAAGACCGGTGTGTCGGTCTCGAGGCGGGTCTCCAGGATCATCCGGTTGAAACCCCTGCGATGGAGGCGAACACTCTCGCCGTCGGGCTGGGCGACGCGCCCCTCGCGCGGTTCGGCGGGCCAGTCGGCATCGACCTCGATGAAGGTCTCCTCACGGGGCTTCCAGCCGCTGCCGTCGGCGACGAAGGCGCGATGAGCGGTCCAGAATTCCTGCGGGCTTTCGATCTCGATCGTGCGCCGGACCTTGCGAGCGATCGGCAGCGGGTAGCGATTCCGCAGCAGTCGCAGGCCGAGGGCGGCGATCCCCGAGGTCGTGACGTCGTCGAAGTCGAAACGACCCTTGCTGATGTGCCGGTAGGCCTGCCAGTGATCGAACACGATGCGGACGGGCGCCGCGCTATCGACCTCGATCTCGAAGAGCACGGCCTCGCGCGCCTCGGCGATCTCGATGCGGACGGCGGCTTCGGTTTCGTCGAGTTCGAAGACCTGGTTCGCGAGGCGCCCCGTCGCGCGGAAGGGCCGTCCGGAATCGGAGACCAGCCTGAAGGCGATGGTCGCGCGTGCCGCGGCGAGATCGAGTTCGGCGCGGAGCGGACGATGGGGGGCGATCAGACAGGCGCCCTCGTAGGGAAGGAGGTTCAGGAGTCCCGACGACTCGACCGTCCCGTAGCGCATCGCACGCTGCAGCTCGCCGAAGCGGATGACGGGCTCGTCTTCGAGCAGTTCCTCCCTTGCCGAGCGGACCACCGACTGGAAGTCCTCCTCGCGCAGGAGGAAGGTCCTGACGCCGACGTGATCGAAGACCGGAGAGAGCATGATCTCGCGCGAGGCGCCGAGGAGGAGGTAGGGCGGCCAGGGCCCGCAGTTCACCCAGGGCGACACGAAGCGGTGGTAGTCGATGAGGGGCAGCGGCGTCACCGAGCGGAAGTCCTGCCAGCCGAGGAGGCCCGAGAGCATGGGCGGCGCCGCGTCCTTGAAGGCGGCGCGGCGTTCGGTCATCGGCACGACCCCGTCGCCCGCGATCTCCTCCCGCAGCGAGGAGAGGGCCTGCGGCCAGCGATCGAGGGGCTCGGGCGGACGGGCGGGATGGTCCGGCAGATGGAAGGTCGCCTCGAGCAGGGCGAGCAGGGGTAGGAGAGGCCATGCCTTCGCGAGCGGCGCCCGCAGGAGCAGCAGCAGGGTGACCGGGATCGTCACGACGAGGACGAGCGGGGCCGCCTGCGTGTCGCCGGGACCCCCGAGCGAGAGCGTCGCAGCCAGCGCCAAGAAGGCGGCGGAGACGGCGAGACAGCGTCGAGCGAGGACCTCGGTCCGGAGCAGCCGATCGAGCAGGGGCGCCGCGAGCAGGAGTCCGAGCAGCTGGGGCGCCGAGACGTACTTCGTCCAGTTGAGCCCACCGACGAGCGGAAGAAGCGAGAACACGGCGGCCAGGGGTGTGGCGAGCAGCAGGGCGAAGAGGACGAGTCCCGCCGCGAGGGCCCGATCACGGGCTCCGCCGCGCAAGACGGCGCGCAGGAAGGCCGCCAGCACGAGCAGCAGGGCCGCGGCACCGAGATACCAGAACTGGGGCTGGTGGATGATGCCGTAGGTGGCGCTGCCCATCCGGAAGGGCGGCGCGGCGAAGGCGAGGAGGTCCGGGCTCTCGCCCGGCGCGTCCAGGGCGAAGAGCGTGCGATTGGCGCTGCGCGTCAGCAGTTCGGACATCGACCCGAGCGCCGGGGCGTTGATCAGGAC
>JBFIHP010000323.1:0-4653 GCA_041601735.1 Planctomycetota bacterium
ACCATGCGGGGCGCCACGAAGTCGTCGGCGAAGACGGTCTGGCCGGTGACCTTCGCCATGCCGTCGACGCGGCGGTGCGGCGTGCCGATGAGCTTCAGGTTCTTCTTCTTGCCGCCGGGGCTCTGGCCCTTCAGTTCGGTGGGACGACGCTCGCTCATGACCTGGCCTCCGCCTTGGTGGTCGCGCCGAAGAGCTCGGTCTCGGTGGGCTCGCCGCCCTCCTCACCGCGCATGATCGCGCCGGCCCACTCGACCGCCTCGATGATCTTGTTGTAGCCGGTGCAACGGCAGAGGTTGCCGGCGAGCGCCTCGCGGATCTCGGGGTCGCTGGGCTTCGCATGCTTCTCGAGCAGGGCCTTCGAGGCCATCAGGATGCCCGGCGTGCAGTAGCCGCACTGCGCGGCGCCCAGCTCGGCGAAGGTGGTCTGCAGCGGGTGCGGGCCGTCCTTGCCCCAGAGTCCCTCGACCGTCTCGATGTTCCGGCCCTCGCACTCGGCGGCAAGCACGAGACAGGCGAGCACCGGCTTGCCGTCGATCAGCACCGTGCAGGTGCCGCACTCGCCCAGCTCGCAGCCGTGCTTGGTGCCGGGGAGCGCGCATTCCTCGCGCAGGACCTCGAGCAGCGTGTGGTGCGTCGGAAAGACGACCAGACGTTCCTCGCCGTTCACGGTGAGAGCCGTGGCGGTCATGCCTTCAGTCATGAGAAACCTCTCTCGATGATGCGGCCGGCTCGTCGGGAGCCGACCAGAGTTCGGGTTGGATGGTCGCAAGGGCCTCGGGCTTCATCAGGCCGCGCACGAGCTGCGCGGCGAAGGCCCGGCCGATGTCGGCCGCCGAGTCCCGGCCCTCCGGCCGGAACCAGCGCACGGTCCAGTTCACCGCGCCGAGGATCGCGAGGGCCGCGACCTTCTCGTCGCAGGGCAGGAAGCTCCCGTTCCGGACGCCGTCCTTCACCAGGCCCCGCAGCGCCGCCTCGTAGCGATCACGCCGGGCGCGCAGGTCCTTGCCGCCCTCGTCCGGGATCTCGAGGTGGGCCAGAGTCCCCGGGATGCCCTCGTTCAGGCAGCGGACATGCCCCACGATCAGGCGGCCGAGACGATCGGCGGCCGGGTCCTCGCCGCGGGTCGATCTCGCGACCAGTTCGTCGAGGCGCCCCAGGGTCTCCTGCTGGCAGAAGCTGAGCAGGTCTTCCTTGTTGCGGAAGTAGTAGTAGAGGTTCCCCACCGTCATGCCGGCCGAGGCGGCCACGTCGCGCATGCCGGTCTGATGGAAACCCTTGTCACGAAAGGCCTTGGAAGCAGCATCGAGGATGACGCGCTTCTTCTCCAGGACCTTCTCGGTCTCGAACTCGGCCTTCGTTTGAACCATGGTTCAAATAATAGCCCGTGCCGGGCCACCTTCAAGGGCTGGAACCCGACCGAATCGAGCGGCCGAACCGCGGCGCGCTCATCGGGATGCGCTGCAAACCGGACACCCGCCGGGCAGGGGAAGCGATTCGGCCGAGCGGCGCTCGGTCAGCGGCGCCCGCGGTCCCGGGGCTTCGCGGCGACGACGATGGTCTCCCAGCCGTCGTAAACGCCGCCCAGTTCTTCGGCGACGCGCGCGAGCTCGGCGGTGAGGTCGCTGAAGGTCGCGGGGTCGGGCGCGACCTGGTGATGGAAGTAGAAGCGCAGACGCCCGTCGGGTTCGGGTTCCGGCTCCTCGATGCCGAAGCCGGCCCGGGCGACGAAGGAGCTGAAGGAGGCGCAGCCCGCCTCGTCGGCGAAGTAGGCGAGGTGGTCGATGCGGCGCGGCTCACGCAGGGTATCGCCGGCGTCGGCGAGCTTCTCGAAGACCAGGGCGTCCATGATGCCGCGCCACTCGCGACGATCGGGCAGGATCTCGGCGTGGGCCCGACCCTCGGGGTCGTCCTCGAGCCGGTACTCGATCTTGCGATCGAAGTCGGCGCCGAGGCTCTTCACGACGCGCCGGATCTCGTCGTCGTCCTGATCGACGTAGGCGACGATCACCCGGGCGCCCTCGCCGGTCAGGCGACCGACGATGGCGGCGCCGGCCCCGAGATCCTTCTCGAGCAGGACCTCGATGAGGGCGAAGAGCTCCATGTCGTCGGCGCCGGGCATGCCGCTCGGGCCGGGCGCGGCCGCCGGGATCTTCAGGCGCAGCGCCCGGGGCGGCAGTTCCTCGGGCTCCATGTCGACGAGCACGACGAGCGGGCTCGGGCCCGACTCGCGCGGATAGGTCACCCAGCTCTCCGACACGACGCCCCCTTTCGGATCTCGGCCGCCGGGAGGGCCCGATCGAGGCCGACCCGACTCCCCTGTACTCGGGTCCGGCCGCCATCTACCGGCGGATGGACCGCGGAGCCGCCCCCAGGGGGATGGTCTGCCCCCCTGCCGACAGCCATGACCGCCTTCAATCCCGACCGAGGAGGAAGTCCGCGAGCGCGGGGCGCAGTTCCTCCCAGTTCTCGGGGAAGTGATGCTCGCCGGGGTGACTCTCCACCCTCCTACGCCAGCCTGCCTGCTGGAGTCGCTTGCTCCAGGCCAGCGTGAAGTTCGAGATGCCCTCGTTCTCGCCGTAGACGAGTACCGCCGACGGCACGCGCTCTTCGGTCGCGAGTTCGGGCCGCTCCACCAGCCAGGGCTTCCCGCCGATGCCGATCGCGACGACGCCGAGGTAGAGATCGGTGTGAGCGGCGGTGAGCTGCAACGCATGCCCCGCTCCCTGCGAGAACCCGAGGAGATGAACGCGCGCGAGATCGCCGCGCTCCTTCACGAGGTCCGAGGAGAGGATGGCCTGGAGCTGGGCATGGGTGACGTCCAGACTGGTCTCGGCCCACTTGTAGCCGCCGAGCTGGAGCGGCACCGAGGCGGGCACGGCGACGGCGAGGAAGCCATGGGCAGCCCAGGCGCGGGCCTCGCCGAAGTAGGCCTCCTGGTGGTCGCCGTAGCCGTGCAGGAGCATCATGATCGGCGACCTGTCGGGACCGTCCACCATCGAGGGGAAGACGACCGGAGTTCCGGTGCGCGTCTTCGCCACCTCGAGCGAGCGGCGGCGAATCTCGCGCATCCGCTCGGCGAAGCCCTTGCGATTCCTGATCGTGGCAAGTTCGCGATCGTCCCAGCAAAACGCGTAGTCCGAGAAGCCCAGTTCGCAGGCTTTCTGGAACCAGGTCCAGGCGTCGTCGGCCATGCCGCGGAGCGCCTGATTGCAGGCGAGCTGGTAGGCCGCGTGGGCCATCCCGGGCTCGAGGCGCAGAGCCTCCTCGTAGGCGGTGGCGGCGGCCTGGTAGTCGCCCCGGTCCTTCGAGGTATTCCCGGCCTCGTAACTCTCGAAGGCGGGTGTGGCCTCGTCGTAGATCCCGCGACGTCCCTGCCGCTGGTAACTCGAGAACAGGACGGGAGCGCGGGGATCGGGACAGGGAATGACCCAATCGGCGGCATGAAAGTCGAGCGGGCTCTCGGTCGCAGAGGCCTGGTCCTCGTCGCCGCCGCAGGCGGTCGCGAGCAGCGTGAAGAGGAGGACGGCCAGGGTCGCCCCGATGAATCCGATCTCGGATCGGCGCCGGCCGCTTCCGGCACTCGTGATCTTGGTTGCCATGATTCGTCCTCTCGAGCCTGGTCCGCCCGTCGAGCGCGGGCGGACCAAAAACGTATCCAACGATGAGGCGGGCTGCCAGATCTCCGGGGACGGCTCTTTGGAGAATCCGATCGACCGGTCAGTCTATGTCGAGGCGCGCGCCGGACTCGAGGGTCACGAGGCGGCGCTCGGGCGGGCCCTCCGCGGTCCTGCGGAGGAGGAGCTCGTAGGGGCCGGCGGGCAGGAAGAACAGCGAGATCTGCTCGCGGGGCTCGGTCTGGCGCTCGACGAGCAGGCCCTCGCGCCGGATCTCGAGTGCCGGGCCCGGCGCGAGCCGGAGGCTCGCCGCCGGGCGGAGCGTCGAGAAGCGGAGCGTCGTCGTCTCACCCGCTCGAAGCTCGGCCCTGATCCAGTCGCTGCACGAGAAGGCGCCCCCGGGGCCGCGCACACCGAGATGAAAGAGCAGCGTCCCCGGAAGGCGCGGCGTGTCGAGGGTGGCGCCGCCGGTCTCGGGGAGGCGCTCGACCGGATGATCGAAGGGTTCTTCGCGGCGACCGTGTAGCAGGACGGCCCCGACGCCCTCCGGCCGCTCGAAGTCGGCCACCTCGATGCGCGCCATCTCGAGCAGGGGATCGGGAGCCCTGATCTCCAGGGTCTTCTCGCGATCGGCCTCCTCGATGACTCCGCGGGCCGCCTCGATGCCCTCGGGGCCGAAGAGCCGCCACTCGAGAGGACCGGCCGCGGGCTCCCGCGCGACGCGAAAGACGCCGTCGAGGTCGGTCCTCGCCACGAGCCGCTGGCGCGACCGCGGGTCCTCGTCCCCCGGCGGATGGAAGACGACGGACTGTCGCGGCAGGGGCAACCCGGCGCTCGTCCGCACGAGCCCCTGGATGTGGATCGGGATCGGCTCGACGACGATCTCGACCGAGGCCTCGAGCTCGCCTTCATCGATGGTGTGCTCGCCGCGCGAGATCTGATGGCGCGCGATGATCTTGGCGCCCTGCGCATCGGCCGGAACGAAGACGTCGATCTCGCCCTTTTCGTCGGTCGGCCCGGCGACGCCGAGGCGCTGCGG
>JBFIHP010000324.1:0-4645 GCA_041601735.1 Planctomycetota bacterium
AGCGGCGCGAGCGGGAGTACGCCGAATCACTGCGACAGGCCAACTGCGACCTGGAGGTGCAGAAGGCCGTGCTCCAGCAGGCTGCCGACGAACTGAACAACAACGTCGAGGAGCTGGGTCGCCGGACCAGGCAGCTCGAGGAGCAGGCGGTCCAGCTCGAGCGCCAGAAGGAGGAGCTGGGCGAGTTCACCTACGTCGCCAGTCACGACCTCCAGGAGCCGCTGCGCAAGCTGGTCTCGTTCAGCTCGCTTCTGGCCATCGACGTCGGCGACGACCTCTCGGAGGCCGCGCGGACCGATCTCAACTTCATCACCGACGCCGCCCACCGCATGCAGGCCCTGGTTCAGGATCTCCTGGCCCTCTCTCGGGCCGGTCGCGCCGCGATGAAGAATGACCGCATCAACCTCGCCGATTGCGTCGCCAGAGCCGAGGAATCGCTCGAGACGCTCATCGAGGAGACCGGGGCCGAACTGGTCCATGGCGAGCTGCCCCCGGTCCGCGGCGATGCGACCCTGTTGAGCCAGCTCTTCCAGAACCTCCTGAGCAACGCGCTCAAGTTCGTCGGGAGTGACACCAAGCCCAGGATCGAGATCACCGCCGTTCGCGACGACGAGGGCTGGACCTTCGGCGTGCGGGACAACGGCATCGGCATGGACCCGAAGTACGCCCAGCAGATCTTCGCCCCATTCAAGCGGCTGCACGGTCGTGGCGAATACAAGGGCACCGGCATCGGTCTGGCGATCTGCCGCAAGGCGGTCGAACGTCACGGCGGCCAGATCTGGGTCGAGTCGGAGCCCGGCCGGGGCGCGCACTTCAAGTTCACGCTCGGGGAGGTCCTGGAACCGGAGCCGGTGAGCAGCGCGAGCTGATGCGCCCGGGCTCGCCGGGCGCGAGCCTCAGCTCTTGCGCCAGGCGCCGAGGCTCGCCTCGTCGATCTTGTAGACCTTCAGGGCGGTACGCCAGGCGACGTTCTCGAGCTGCTCGTCGGTGAAGTCGAGCTCGTTCAAGAGCTTGACGTAGGGCTTCATGGTGACCAGGGGCCAGTCGCTGCCGTACATGATCTGGCTACCGGGATCGCCCATGTAGGTGATCATGTCCTTCAGGCGCATCGCCACGTAGCGCTCGAAGTCGTAGTCGAACTCGCCGAGGGTCAGCCCCGAGATGTCGGCCACGACGTTGTCGTTCTTGTAGAGGACCTCGGCGGCGTCCTGAAACCAGGGATTGCCGAGGTGGCACATGACGAAGCGCACGTCCGGGTAGTCCACGGCCACATCGTCGACGAGAAGCGGATGCGCCATCCGCACCTTGGCGGTCTTGGAATAGGTGTCGCCGGTGTGGATCATCACCGGGACGTCGTGCTTGGCCGCGATCCGGAAGACGGTCTCGAGCGAAGGGTCGTTGATCGGATAGAGGTCGTAACCCGGGTAGAGCTTGATCCCCTTCACGATGCCGTCGCGGATCCGCTCCTCGAGCGAGAAGAGGTCGGAGCGGACGTCGCCGCGCCAGCGCAGGCCCTCGACCACCGTGGTCCGCGGGTTGTCGGCGAGGGCCTCGGTGATCTCCTCGACGCTCGGCCGGTCCTGATCGACCTTGTAGGAGGTGATGACCACGGCGTGATCGATGCCGACCTCGTCCATCGTCTCGATGAGCTTGGCGATGTTGTCGGCAGTCGGACGCCGGGTGGACTCGTGGTAGTTGTTGAGGTGGACGTGGACGTCGATGAGATGGCGCGTCATGATGCGCCCATGGTAGATCCGAACCACGAGACCGCAAGGGCGGCAGTTCCCCTCCACGTCGTCACAGGCTTCCTCGGGAGCGGCAAGACCACGCTCCTCCGCGAGCTCCTGGCCGCCCGCGGGGAGGGCACGGCGGTCCTGGTCAACGAGGTCGGCGACCTCGGCATCGACCACCACCTTCTCGAGCGCATCGACGAGGACCTCCTGCTCATGCCCGGAGGCTGCATCTGCTGCGCGATGCGGGACCGTCTGAACGAGTCGCTCGAGCGCATCCTCCGGTTCGGCCCGCGCCGCATCGTCCTGGAGACCACGGGCCTGGCCGACCCGGCACCGCTCCTCCACACGATCGGCGAGGACCCGCGCATGAAGACCGGCCTGCGCCTCGCCGGGGTCATCGCCGTCGTGGACGGGCTGCGGGCCGAGACCATCTTGTCCGGCCAACCCGAGGCCCTGCGCCAGCTCGACTTTGCCGACCGGATCGTCATCTCGAGGGCCGACCTCGCGACGCCCGAACGCCTGGCGACGGTCCGGGAGCTCCTCGAGGAACTCGCGCCCGGGCGCCTCACGCGCGCGGCGAGGGAGGGTCGGATCGACCCGGACTGGCTCCTGGCCGACGGCGGCTTCGATACCAGTGACGCGGGGCTGGGTTTGCGGGCCTGGTTGGGGAGGACCCCGGTGGCGGACGCGACGGAGCATCTGCCCTTCTCGACCCACGGCATCCGCCACGATCGGCCGGTCAGGATCGAAACCCTCCAGCTCTGGCTGCGGTTGGTGACCCAGATCGACGGTCCGCGCCTGCTCAGGATCAAGGCCCTGGTCCGCAGCGCCGAGGACGGCCGCTGCCGGGTCCTTCAGTCCGCCGAACGCGCGGTCTCTCCTCCCCTCCTCTTCGAGCGCGATCTCCCGCAGCTCGCGGGCGCCGAGGTCGTCGTCATCGAACGCGGTCTACCGCCCGCCGCGCTCGACTCCCTGCTGGCCTCGCTCCGCTCCGCACTCGCCGAGACCTGAGCCGGTCAGGAGCCGAGGGATACCTCGCCGGTGCTGTCGATGAAGGCCACGCGGGGGAGGTCGCCGGCCAGCGACTCCATCCGGCTGAAGAAGGACTCCTCGTCACCCTTCTCGGGGGCCTCGAAGCCCATGATCACCAGCGCGGCGCCCTTCGAGGTCGCGCGGATCGCCGCCGCCGGATCGGAGGCGACCACGGCCAGCGGGGTCACCGAGATGCGGGCCTCCTCCGCCAGCGCCAACAGGTGTGCCTCGACCTCGGAGCTACCGGCCTCGTTCTCGATGACGCGCATGAGCCGGATCGTCCGGCTGCGCCACTCGGAGTTCTTGGTCAGCAGGTGGGCGAGGAGGAGCATGAGACCGCCGTTCTTGTGGCCGCGCCACCAGACGTCGATGGTCCCGGAGGGCGCCGACCAGGCATCCGCCATCTCGCCGCGAAAGCGCAGGGCGATGATGCTCCGCTTGAGACGCACGACGGTGCGGATGGTGGTGCCGAAGGCCTCGGCCCGCTCCGGGTCGCTCGGCCAGCCGATCATCACCGTGTTGGATCGCAGGGCTCCCAGGCCCTGACACTGGACGAGCGACTCGATGCCCTCGGCGAGCCCGGAAGCCATGACCACGGCCGGAAAGGCCTCGAGCTCTTCCTTCCGGATGAAGTCGTGGAGGATCTTCTCCTGGGCGATGCGGCGCTCGTGGCGCTTGTCGATGTCGCCGGCGATCACCTGACCGAGCGTGAGGATGCCGTGCCCGGAGGTGAACCAGTGGCCGTAGACCGCCAGGTGAGGGCGATTCCAGCCGGCGCCGCTGAGCGCCAGGATGATCGGGCGCCAGTTCTTCGGGTGGTAGAGGGCTTCCTCGAGGCGCAGCAGGTTCTTGCGGGTGCGCTCGAAGAGCAGCCCGCTGCCCAGGTCGCCCCAGCGCGCCTCGACCTCCTTGCGGGAGATGTGGGTATGCAGGAGCGTCATCGCGAAGATCGAGATGATCGCCCATTGCCAATCGATGAGGAACATGACCGCGAGACAGCCCAGGGCGCCGGCCAGCGAGCTCGTCCAGTGGCAGTAGCGGAAGCGCGGCCGGTAGCTCGGGTTCTTGGTGATCGCCTCATAGAAGGTCGCGAGGTTGAGGAGCCCGTAAGTGATCATGAAGAACATCGTGATGAGCGGCGCGATCGTGTTCAGGTCGGCGAGGAGGATGCAGACCTGCGAGATCACGAAGGTCAGGACGATCGCGCGGCGCGGCTCGCCGCTCTTGCCGCGGCCGAGCGCGAAGGGAGACAGGAACCCGAAGACACGGTCGCGGGAGAAGGCCTGCAGGATGCGCGGTGCGCCCATCATGCTGCCGAGCGCCGACGACAGGGTCGCGGCGAAGACGCCGGCCGTGATGAGCCAGGGCCAGGCCGCCACGTCGGCGACGACGAAGGGCTCCCCCTTCAGCTGATCCGGACTGCGCGAGCCGCCGAGGAGGAAGGCCATTCCGAGGTAGATCACCGCCGTGACGGCGAAGGCAGCAAGCGTTCCGTTCGGGATGGACCGTGCGGGATCACGCAGATCGCCCGACATGTTGGCGCCGGCCATGATCCCGGTCACCGCCGGGAAGAAGAGCGCGAACATCGTGAAGGTGCTCTCGCCCCCGCTGAAGCTCGACTCCAGCCCCGCCTCGAGGGTCGTCATCGAGAACGCGCCCGCCGAGCCGATGGTGAAGGAAACGATGGCGGCGGCCAGGACCGCGAGGATGAAGTACTGGAGCTTTATGGTCCAACCGGCGCCGATGTAGACGCAGACGAAGACCACGACGTTGGTGATCGTGCCGACCGTCGCCAGCGAGAGACCGACCGAAGGGATGGAACCGACGAAGGCCTCGGCGAAACCGATGACGTACATCGCGACGGAGATCGCCTGCGCCAG
>JBFIHP010000325.1:0-4635 GCA_041601735.1 Planctomycetota bacterium
CGACCTGACGCCTGATCTGGTCGGGTCGTTTCGTATCGCGTGGCGGTGATAACGGGTCTGACGCCTACCGGGTCATTCCTTGCGCTGGAAGCGGCGTTCGAGTTCGGCGAGGGTGATGCGCAGGCGGGTCGGCCGGCCGTGCGGGCAGGCGGCAGAGCTCTCGGCGCCGCGCTCCCAGAGCAGGAGCTCGCGGATCTGCGCGTCGGAGAGGCGGTCGTTGAACTTCACCGCGGCACGGCAGGCCATCGTGGCCACGACGTCGCGACGGAGCTCCCGGAGGGGCAGATCGAAGCCCTCCTCCTCCGCCCCCAGCATGGTCTCGAGCAACTTGCGGGCGCCCCGCTTGGCGAGGTCCTGGGGCAGGGATTGCACGACCACCGAGTCGCCGCCGAAGGGCTCGATCACGAATCCGATCGCATCGAGGTCGTCCTTCATGGCGAGGAAGCGCTCGCGCTCGGCGGGCGAGAGTTCGACCACCTCGGGGACGAGCAGCCGCTGCGAGTCGGGCGCGCCCTCCTCGACCCGGCGCCAGATCTTCTCGAAGAGCATGCGCTCGTGCAGGGCATGCTGATCGACGATGTAGAAGCCCTCGTCGTCCTCTACCAGGATGTAGGAGGCGTGGATCTGCAGGAAGCGGAACGCGCCGGGGCCCGCCGCGGGAGCCGGTCTCGGACCCTCGTGGCGGCAGCGCTCGCCGGAAGGCGCCGGCTGCGATCGAACCGTCTCGGAGGGCACGAGGCCGAAGAGCCCCGCCTCCATCTCGGCCACGCGCTCACGACGCGCCGCGGGGATCGCGCTCGCGGAGGGCTGCGCCCAGCGGCGCTCGCCGGCGGGTTCGGCATCGGCGGCGGCCTCCTTCTCGTGCTCGACCCGCGGCCGCGCGGCGGGGCCGGCGGGAATGCTGCCGCCGAGATCGGCCATCGGGCGCGCGATCGCCAGGGCCCGCGCCACGGCCCGTTTCACCGCCGAGAACACCAGGTTGCGATCGCGGAAGCGCACCTCGACTTTGGTCGGATGGACGTTCACGTCTACGGTCTTCGGATCGAGGTCGATGTAGAGGAAGAACACGGGGTAGCGCCGCGAGCTCAGGAAGCCCTCGAAGCCTTGGGCCGCGGCGTGACTGATGCTGCGATCCTTGATGTAGCGGTCGTTCATGAAGACGAACTGCCGCGAGGCGCTGGGCTTCGCGACCGAGGGGAGACCGATGAAGCCGCGCAGGGAGAGTCCGTCACGCTCCTCCGCGACCGGCACGAGCTTGCCGTCCAGCTCCTTACCGAAGAAGCGGACGAGCCGGGACTCGATGTCCTCGGCCCCCTCGCAGCGCAGCACCTTCCGGCCGTTGTGCACGACCTCGAAGCGGATCTCCGGCCGGGCGAGGGCGAGCCGGGTCACGATCTCGGTCACGCGGGCGACCTCGGAGCCGTCGGCCTTCAGGAACTTGCGGCGGGCCGGCGTGTTGTAGAAGAGGTCGCGCACCTCGACCATCGTGCCCTCGGGAGCTCCGGCCTCGTGGGGCGCGCCGACCTCGCTGCGCTCGCAGTCGATGCGGTGCCCGAGGGTCTCGCCGCGTCGGCGGCTGAGGATGGTCGCGCGCGCCACCGAACCGATGCTCGACAGGGCCTCGCCGCGGAAGCCGTAGGAGAGGATCTGGAACAGGTCGTCGGGGTTCTCGATCTTGCTGGTGGCGTGCGGATGGAAGGCGAGCGCCAGATCCTCGACGCCCATGCCGACGCCGTCGTCGGTGACGCGGATGAGCTTCTTGCCGCCCTCCTCCAGCTCGACCAGCACCCGCGTCGCCTCGGCGTCGAGCGCGTTCTCGACCAGCTCCTTGACGACCGAGGCCGGGCGCTCGATGACCTCGCCGGCGGCGATCTTGTTGGCGATGTGCGGCGGGAGGATACGGATCATCGACCGTGGCTCGCGTAGGGATTGCGCGCGCGGGCGACCGGACGTGCGGGCCGCGCGTGGCGGAAGAGATAGAGCGTCATGAGATCACGTGGGTCGCCGCCGGTCTTCATCTCGCGATCGAGCTCCTCGATCTCGACCACGGCCGCGCCGAGTTCGCGGGGCGTCCGCGCCTGGACCTGCTCCTTGAACTTGGGGAAGAGCCAGCGCCGGCCGGCGCCGATGACCTTGCCGGCCGCCTCCTCGAAGTTCAGGCCCTCGCGGCGGCACTCGAGGATGCGACCGAGCTCGCGCAGCCGGGTCGAGACGAGGGCCAGGAGGCGCATCGAGATGTCCGCGGCGTCGAGGCTCTTGGCGCCGTTGGCGTTCTTGAGGCCCTGGCGGTAGAGACGATCGAGCGCCGACATGGTCCGCGCGAGGTCGCGCTGAGCGAAGGAATCGACCACCTCGAAGAGGCTCGCCTCCTTCTCGCCGCCGACGAAGGCCTCGATGTCCTTCGGCAGGATCTCGCGGCGGTCACCGATGACGAGGATCAGCTTGTCGAGCTGGGAGGCGATGCCGCGCAGGCCGGCGGTCTCGTGCGAGTGCAGCTGGTAGGCGCACTCCGGGCTGATCGTCTTGCCCAGCGCCCGCGCACGCGCCACCACCCAGCGGCTGAGGTCGCTGTCCCAGACCGGCTTGCCGAAGCCGAAGGGCGAGGCGTAGAGCGTGCCGCAATCGACCAGGACGCCGCCCTTCTCGACCAGGGCGGCGATCGCCTTCGGCAGCTTCTTGGCCTTGCGCTTCACGATCTCCGCGTCGTCGAGGATCACCACGGCCTGCGGCTCCTCCTCGGCGGCGAAGCGCGCCAGGGCATCGCCCGCCTCCTTCACGAGGCGCGCGGCGCGCTTGACGACAATCAGCCTCCTGGTCGTGAAGAGCGAGCCGGTGCGCAGCTCGTCGAAGAGGCGCAGACTCCCCTCCTCGGCGGCGAGCTCGTCGTCGGCGTCGAGTTCGAGCACCTCGGCCTCGTCGCCCAGGGCCTTCTCGATCGCGGACCGGCACTCTGCCCGGAGGAACTCCTCCGCGCCGCTGGCGACGACCCAGCGCGGCGGCTCGCCCTTCTGGAGCTCCGCAAGGAAACGGTCCGGCTTGATCAAGTTCAGGGGCTCCCGATGCGGAAGACGTCGACGAGGGTACCGGCGAGGACGATGAAGCCGATCACGACGTTCACCGTGAAGAAGGCCTGGTTGATCCGGCTGAGATCGTCCTCGCGCACGAGCCCATGTTCGTAGACGAGGAGGACGGTCACGAGCGCGACGGCGAGGAAGTAGAAGAGGCCCAGATCCGCTCCGAGGCCGCAGAGGACCAGGAAGACCGGCACCAGCGCATGCGACAGCCGGGCGACGAGGAGCGCGCGACTCATGCCGAATCGCGCCGGTACCGATCGCAGACCGGCCGAGCGGTCGAAGTCGAGGTCCTGGCAGGCGTAGAGGATGTCGAAGCCGTTGGTCCAGACGGTCACGGCGGCGCCGAGGAAGAGGACCGGCCAGGCGCCCTCGAGATCGCCGCGGACGGCCACCCAGGCGCCGAGCGGCGACAGTCCCAGGGCGATGCCGAGGACGAGATGGCTCTGGTGCCAGAATCTCTTCACGAGCGAGTAGCCGAGCAGCACGACCAGGGTCGGCACTGCGAGGGTGAGCGCCAGGCGGTTGAGCATCGCCGCGGCGAAGACGAAGAGCGCGGCCGAGAGCAGGACGGCGCCGACGAGATAGGCCGGACCGACCGAACCGGTGGCCGAGGCGCGCCCGGCCGTCCGCGGGTTCGCGGCGTCGAAGCGGCGATCGACCAGACGATTGAAGGCCATGGCCGCCGTGCGCGCACCGACCATCGCGACGATGATCCAGAGGAAGACCGCGAGTCTCGGCCAGCCCCGTGCCGCGAGGACGGTCCCGGCCAGCGCATAGGGCAAGGCGAAGAGGGTGTGCTCGAAGCGGATGAGGCGCAGGAACTCGCCGACGCGCCCGAGGGCGGCCTTCACGACTCGTCACCCCAGCGGCGGATCAGGCGGTGCTCGATGCCGAGCAGATCGAAGGCCTTGGCAGCGACGTGGTCGAGCAGGCTCTCGACGCCCTGGACGCCGTGGTAGAAACCCGGCGCGGCCGGCATGACGATCGCGCCGGCCTCGGTGAGGGTGAGGAGGTTCCTGAGGTGGATCGCCGACAGCGGCGCCTCGCGGAAGACGATCACGAGCCGCCGCCGTTCCTTGAGACAGACGTCGGCGGCCCGTTCGATGAGGTTGCCGGAGACGCCGGCCGCGATCCGACCGACCGTGCCCATCGAACAGGGGCAGATGATCATCCCGCGGCTCCTGGCCGTACCGCTGGCGACCGGAGCCATGTAGTCCTTGGCGCCGAAGCGGCGGACCAGACTCTCGTCGAGCCCGAAGTCCGCGACCGAGGGCAAGCCCTGGTCCATCCAGGTTCGCGCGGCATCGACCTCCTGCTTCAGGACCATCACGGCCGAGGACGAGACCAGAAGGTCGGTCTTCTGACGCAGCTCCATCAGGCGCCGGAGCATGTGCAGGGCGTAAGGGGCGCCGGAGGCGCCGGTGACGGCGAAGGTGAGCGGCGAGTCGGTCATGGCGTCGGAGTATAACAGCCCCCTCGAAGCGGGGGCATGAATCGATCGGCCGGGGCCATGAGAAGAGCCCCGTGCCGAGGCACGGGGCTCTCCCGTTCAGAGGCTCGA
>JBFIHP010000326.1:0-4604 GCA_041601735.1 Planctomycetota bacterium
GAGCTTCTTCTTCATGGTCATCTCCTCAATCGGGTCGGTTCTTCTTGAATCCAGGTCGATGCGGCCGGTAGCCGGCCGTCCGTTTCTCGTCGCGGCCGCTTCGCCCCCCGCGGCCTTCCTTCTTCTCGCGCCGGGCGATCAGGGCCTCGCGCGGCGGGCGGGCGGGGATCAGGCAATGCTTCTCCTTGCCGATCAGGTCCTGGCGACCGGCCGCCACGAGGGCTTCGCGCACCTCGAACCAGTTCTCGGGCTTGAAGAACTGCAGGAGGGCCCGCTGGAAGCGGCGATCGCGCATCTTGCGGGCGACCTTGACCGGCTTCAAGGTCATCGGGTCGAGACCGGTGTGGTACATGGCGGTGGCCACGTCCATCGGCGCCGGGATGAAGTCCTGGACCGCGTCCGGGCGATGACCGGCCCGCTTCAGGAACTCCGCGAGGTGGATCATCTCCTCGACGCCGCTGCCGGGATGCGAGGCGATGAAGTAGGGCACGAGGAACTGCCGTTTGCCCACCTCGGCGCTCGCCCGGTGGAAGGCCTCGGTGAAGCCCTCGAAGTCCTCGATGGTCGGCTTCTTCATCGCCGCCAGCACCTCGGGGTGCGTGTGCTCGGGCGCCACCTTCAAGGTGCCGCCGACGTGGTGCTGCGCCAGCTCGCGGACGTACTCGGGATCGCGCTGGGCGAGGTCGGTCCGGATGCCGCTGGCGACGAAGGCCTTCTTGACCTTCGGATGCGACCGGACCACCCGCATGACCTCCTTGACCGGCCCGTGGTCGGTCCCGAGGAGCCTGCAGACGGTCGGATGCACGCAGGACTGGCGGCGACACTTCGCCTCGATCTCGGGACGAGTGCACCGCATCCGGTACATGTTGGCGGTTGGTCCGCCGATGTCGGAGACGATGCCGGTGAAGCCCGGCATGGCGGAGAGCTGCTCCACCTCGCGCTCGATCGAGGCCTGCGAACGCGACTGGATGATGCGCCCCTGATGCGCGGTGATCGAGCAGAAGGTGCAGCCGCCGAAGCAGCCGCGCATGATCGTGATGCTGTTCCGGATCGCCTCCCAGGCCGGGATCTTGTCCTCGCCGTAGGAGGGGTGCGGCAGGCGCGTGTAGGGGAGATCGTAGTAGGAATCCATGGCGGACTCGGACACCGGCAGCGAGGGCGGATTCTGCACCAGCAGGCGGTCGCCGTGAGCCTGGAGGAGTCGCCTCGCGTTCAGGGGATTGCTCTCGTGATGCAGGATGCGGGTGGCGCGCGCGAAGGCGACCTTGTCGATCTTCACCTCCTCGAAGGAGGGCAGCCTGCGATCGGGGTCGGGGGGCGTCGCCGGCCCTCTCATCGACTCCGCGAAGGGCGGGAGTTCCTCGCGCGCGCCGAGCAGGTAGGCCACCCCCCTGAGATCGCGCAGGGCCGCGACGCCGCGGCCCTCGGCGAGCCCTCGCGCGATCGCGACGATGAGCTCCTCCCCCATGCCGAAGACCACCAGGTCGGCCTTGCTCGACACCAGGATCGAGGGCTTGACGGTGTCGCTCCAGTAGTCGTAGTGCGCGATGCGCCGGAGCGAGGCCTCGACGCCGCCGGCGATGACCGGCACCCCGGGGAAGGCCTCGCGACAACGCTGGGCGTAGACGTTCGTGGCCCGGTCGGGGCGCCGCCCGGCCAGGCCGCCGGGCGAGTAGGCGTCGTCGGAGCGCGGCTTCCGGTTCGCCGTGTAGTGGTTGATCATCGAGTCCATGTTGCCGGCCGAGACCGCGAAGAAGAGCCGGGGGCGACCCAGGGCGCGGAAGTCCTCGACGCTGCGCCAGTCCGGCTGCGCGATGATGCCGACCCGGAAACCCGCGGCCTCGAGGACGCGTCCGAGCAGGGCGTTGGCGAAGGAGGGATGATCGACGTAGGCGTCGCCCGAGACGAAGACCACGTCGAGTTCGTCGATGCCCCGCGCGCGGGCATCCACGAGGCTCATCGGCAGGTGCTGGCTCATGCTTCGTCCGGGGCTCGGGGTCGGGGGCGAGGCGCGCCGCCCACGATGCGGCGCGAAGAGGACGATAACCGGCCCCAGGCCGCGTTTCACGCCCGCGCCGAATCCGCCGCCGGCGAGGCCGCGCTCGACGCATCCCGGCGCCGGCGCTACACTCCGGGTGCTACTCGCTCCGATCCATGCAAGACCGATCCGCCACAGCCGATTCCACGCCCGGTCCGACGCCGGAGACCGCCGCCCCTGCGGTCGAGGATCGCCGTCCGGGCCCGGTCGAGATCCTGCTCCTGCTGGGGACCCTGCTCGGCCTGATCGCGGGCCACCTCGCGGTCGAGCGCCATCGGGAGAGCGAGCCGACCTGGTGGGACGGGCCGGGCTATCTCGCCCTCGAGCAGGCCGCCCGCGGCATCGACCGCGCGGTCTTCCTGAGCGACGGCATCGACCGGTCCACGAACACCCGCCTTCATTCGACGCAGTACGCCATCATCCCCGGCGTGCTCGACACCGAGTTCGACTGGGCGGTCGTCTTCGGCCGCCTCGACGCCGGTGAATTCCTGATCTGCGACTTCGCGAGTCCCGCGCGGCTCGACGTCGAGATCGGCCGTTTCCGAGACTGGGCCACCCGGGAGAAGCGGGACGTCATCGCCGAACGCATCGGTCCGAACATCGCCGTGCTTCGGGCCGGAGAGCGCCCGTGACGCCATTCCTGCTCCCCTTCGTCGCGACGATGCTCGGCGGCCTGCTGGTTGCGGCCACGGCCTCGGCAGGGCCGGGCGCGAGGCCCGGCGCGATCCTCCGCGGAGCGCTCCCCTGGGCGCCGGGAATCGGGCTCGGGCTGCTCTCGGCCCTGTACTTCCTGGGCCTCGACCTGTTCGGAGAGCCGCCGTCCGGGCTCTTTCTCGTCGGGACCTTCCTCCTCCTGGCGGGCCTCGCGACCCTGCCGCGTCGCGACCCCCTGCCCGAGGACTCCCGGCCGGCCATCCCGAGCCGCTGGAGCCGCCTCGCCGCGCTCATCCTGGTGCTCGTCCTCGCGCTCGGCGTCCATCGCTTCCTGGCCTGGGTCGAGTGGCGGCCGGCCGGCGGCTTCGATGCCATGGCCATATGGAACTACGCGGCCCGCTTCCTCCATCGAGCCGGAGCGGGCTATCGCGAGCTCATCCCCGAGCTCGACCCGGCCCACCACATGGACTACCCCCTGCTCCTGCCCGGCGCGACGGCGGCCCTCTGGCGCCTCGGAGGCACGGAGGGCTACGGCGCCCAGCACCTGATCCAGCTGTCCTTTCTCCTCGCTCTGCCGCTCCTCCTGCGCCGGCTCCTGCGCGGCTTCGGCTCCGGGCCGCGGGCCGATCTCGCGGCCGCCTTCCTGGCCTCTCTCCCGCTCCTTCTGAGCTGGACCGGCCGCCAGTACGCCGACGCGGCACTGGCCTACTTCGTCCTGGCGGCGGCCGGCGGGCTGGCCGCGCGCCTGGCCGAGCGCTCGAACGAGCGCCCGCCCTTGCTCCTGACCGGTTTCATGCTCGCCGGGGCGCTCTGGACCAAGAACGAGGGCCTGCCCCTGGTCCTCCTCATGCTGACGGCCTTCGTCGCGGTCCGTCTCGGCCGGGGCGAGGGGCGCCGGGCGCTCCGGGAGGGTCTGCGGCTCCTCACGGGGGGCCTCTTGCCCCTTCTGGCCCTCGTCGCCTTCAAGACCGGCTGGGCGCCGCAGAACGACCTGGTGGCGGGTATCGAGGGTCGCTTCATGGACTCGGTCGGCGATCCGGAGCGCTGGCGCCTGGTCGGCCGGGCCTTCCGGGACGAGGCGAATCCGGCTCTCGGGGCCTCCTTCTGCTCCTGGGGCGCGTTCTGGCCGCTCCTGGGCCTGCTGATCGTCTTGGCGCCGATCCTGGGCCGCCGGCTGCTGCGGGCCGAGAGCCTGTTCCTGATCCTGGTCTCGACGGGCTCCCTCGCCGGCTGGTTCCTGGTCTACGTCCTCACTCCTCAGGACCAGAGCTGGCACCTCGGGACCTCGCTCAGCCGACTCCTCTTGCAGCTGGCCCCGACCTTACTGCTCACCGCCCTGGTGCTGGTCTCCGGGCCCGGGAAGGGCTCCGAGCGGGCTCCCGGACCCGATCCAGGCCCTCCGGCCGCCGATTCCGCCGCGGTTTCCGACTCCGCGAGCTGACTCCCCGGGGCAGCCCCGGGGGAGCCTCTCCGAGCGCCCGGACCCGCCCCGGGAGGTGCGTCTACGGGGGTTTCGACCGGATCAGGGCATAGCCGCGACGATACGAAGGGGCAAAATTCAGTAAAGTCCTCGACTCGGCTCGGAGGAATCCCTAACCTCCCAATCGCGTTCATGACCGCCGCCACGGGCGTACCCCCGAGCGGCGCGACCATTTGCCCGAATCACTTAGACAGGAGTTCCCCTCATGACGAGGTCCATCAGCACTTTCGTCGTCGGCGCCTTCGTTGCGCTCGCCCTGACCGTCTCGGTCAGCGCCCAGACGACCTTCCTTTCCGAGGACTTCAGCACGGCTGCCGGCACGACGCCGCCCGCCGGCTGGACCACCTCGGTGTCCGGCACTAGCCCCGCTCCCTGGCGCTTTGACGATCCGGGCAACCGCGCCCCGGGCATCCCGGCTCCGGCCGCGGCTCC
>JBFIHP010000327.1:0-4602 GCA_041601735.1 Planctomycetota bacterium
CGGAGCAGCCTGACCGCCGAGCTCGAGGCCGCTCGCGCGCGTCTCGTCCGGTCCGAGGATCGCATCGAGACGCTGAGCGCCGAGAAGGAAGCCGAGCTGACCGCCCTGCGCGGCGAGAACGAGGCCAACCGACTGCGGCTGGAGACCGACCTCGAGGCGCTTCGGAACGAGAAGGACGAGGCGATCGAAGGACTTCGTGCTCGGCTCGAGGAGATCGAGTCCGAGAACGATCGGCTCGAGACGAAGCTCGAGGAGGCCGAGCGCGGGCGCGAGCGTCTGCGTCACATGGCCGAAAACCTCCGCGAGGAGATCGACCGCGAACGTGACGAGCTCCGGCTCACCAGCGCGGCCCTCGACCGTGCCCTCGCCGAACTGGAGGGCAGCCAGGACGAGAGACGGAGGCTCGTGGGCTCGCTGCTCGAGAAGCTGGCGCCGATCGCCCGCGACACCGGCATCGAGACGCCGGAGGCGCGACCGGCCGAGGAGCTGATCGACTTCGCGGTCGCCAATCATCATCGCCTGCACGAGCTGATCGGCCAGCGCGACCGCTTGCTCCAGGAACTCGTCGTCCGCATCGACGACTACGAGCGTCGTCTCGACCCGGTGCCCGCGCCCGGCGACGCCGGTAAGGGACGACCGGTGGCCGCCGGCATCCGCCGCCGGATCTCGAAGCTCAGGCGCCGCATCGAGCGCCGGCGCGAGGGCGATCGCATGCGCATCCTCTTCGTCGTCCACGACTTCCTGCCGAGGCACAACGCCGGCACCGAGATCTACACCTACAACCTCGCGCGCGAGCTGGCCGCGAAGCACGACGTCCACCTGCTCTTCTGCGAGGCGCGGCACGAGCAGCCGCGCTACACCGTCTCGCGCGGTGACTACGAGGGGCTTCCCTACACCGAGGTCGTCCACAACTACCAGTGGGAGAGCTTCGAGGAGACCTACCACGATCCGCGGATGGAGGAGATCTTCACCGACCTGCTCGACGACTTCGAGCCGGACCTCGTCCACATCCAGCACCTGCACTACTTCTCGATGGGCTTCATCGACATCGCCAAGGATCGCGGGCTCCCGGTGGTCTACACCCTGCACGAATTCATGCTGCTCTGCGCCCGCGGCGGTCAGCTCCTGCGCGAGGACATGGAGATCTGCGAGCTCCCGGTCCCCGAGAAGTGCGCCGATTGCATCCGGCACCACAAGCTCGCGGGCGACTACGGACAGGACGAGGCACGGCGCGCGCGCGAGCGGGTGGCCGACCTCCTCCCCGCGAGCCTGCAGCGCGCCTTCGAGGGCTTCGCCGGTCCGCGCCGGCCCGCGACGCTCGATGCCGAGACCCGGCCGATCTACGCCCGCGCCGCCGCCGCTCGGCTCGAATTCGTCAAGAAGAGCGCCGCCCGCGTCGATCTCTTCATCTCGCCCAGCGCCTTCCTGCGTGACCGCTTCATCGCGGCCGGCATGGTGCGCGCCGACCAGATCATCCACTCCGACAACGGCTTCGACCTGAGCCCCTTCCAGGGTGTCGAGCGCCGCCCCGCGAAGACGCTGCGCTTCGGCTTCGTCGGAACGATCGCCGAGTACAAGGGCATCCATGTCATGGTCGAGGCCATGAACGGCATCCGCGACGCCGGCGTCGAGCTGCAGATCTGGGGCGACGTCGAGACCTTCGCGGAGTACAAGGCCCGCCTGCTGCCGCTCATCGACAACCCCGCCATTCGCCTCATGGGCCGGTTCGACAACGACCGCATCGCCGAGGTCCTGGCGGGCATCGACGTTCTCATCGTTCCCTCGCTCTGGTTCGAGAACTCGCCGCTCACCATCCACGAGGCCTGGCTGGCGCGCATCCCGGTCATCGCCTCCGATCGCGGCGGGATGGCCGAGCTGGTCGAGGACGGAGTCAACGGCCTTCACTTCAAGCTGGGTGATGCGGCCGACCTGCGCGCGAAGATGCGGCGCTTCATCGCCGATCGCTCGCTCGCGACCAGGCTCGGCGCGCGCCCGGGCCCGGTCAAGGCGATCGCCGACAACGCTCGCGAGATCGAGGCCCTCTACCTGGGCCTGGTCGGGAGCCCGGCGCGGTGAAGATCCTGCAGGTGACCAGCGCCTTCCTGCCGGACAGCCGGGGCGGCACCGAACTGCACGCCTTCCATCTGTCGCGAGAATTCGCGCGCTGCGGCCACGAGGTCCGCGTGCTGACCCGCTGCGGCGAGCCGGCGCGGCCGGACTACGACCGCGACGAGATCGCGGTCGAGGGCCTTCCGGTCCGACGGATCAACTACAACTTCGGCGACGCCGCGTCGTTTCGCGACATCTACACCAACGCCCGCATGGACGCGCTCTTCGCCGAGGAACTCGAGATCTTTCAGCCGGACCTCGTCCACATCCACCATCTGACCTGCCTCTCGACCTCCATGATCGACGTCGCGAAGGACCGCGGGCTGCCGGTCGTCATGACCCTGCACGACTTCTGGATGGTCTGTCCGCGCGGGCAGCGCATCGACCCCGATCTGAACATCTGCGAACGCATCGATCGCCTGAAGTGCCATTCCTGTCTCGCCCGGCTCTGGCCTCACTTCTTCCCGGAGGTCGCGCACGGGCGTGCGCTCGCCGAGCGCGCGCCGAAGGCGATCGAGGACTGGGACGCGCACATCCTGCGCGTGCTCTCGCGCTGCGACCTCTTGCTCACGCCCAGCGACTTTCACCTCGATCGGATGGGCGAGTTCGCCCTGCCGCGCGAGCGGATGGCGGCGCTGCCGCACGGGCTCGACGTCGAGCACCTCCTGGCGCGGCGCGATCCGGAGGCGCCGATCCGCAGGATCGGCTTCATCGGCAGCGTGATCCCCTCGAAGGGCGTGCATCTTCTGACCGAGGCCTTCGCGAAGCTCGACCGGAAGGACCTCGAACTCGCGATCTGGGGCGAGGCGCCGCCCTTCCACGGCGACGTCGGTTACCTCGCGCGCCTGAAGGCCGCGACCGGACCGGGGCAGCGCGTGACCTTTCACGGCGCCTACGATCAGCGGGAGCTGCCGCTCATCCTGCGCGACATCGACGTCCTCGTCGTGCCCTCGCTCTGGTGGGAGAGCTTCTGCCTCACGATCCGCGAGGGCCTGCTCGCCGGCGCCGTCGTGGTCGCCGCCGATCACGGTCCGATGAGCGAGGCGCTCGCCGAGGGCCGTGACGGCCTGCTCTTCGAGCCGGGCTCGGCCGTCGATCTCGCCCGCAAGCTGCGCGCGCTCCTCGACGATCCCGCCCTGGCGACGCGGCTGAGGAACAAGGGCCACGTCGTCAAGGACATCGCGCGCAATGCCCGCGAGACCCTCGACCTCTACGGCGGCGTCCTGCGCGATCTCGGCCGCGACCCGACGATCGCCCAGCCGAAGGAGGAGCCGCGCGCGCTCGACTCGAACGAGGAGTCGGGCGAGATCGACGTCACGGTCTTCATTCCGACCTACAACGGCGGCGAGACCTTCAAGGACGTCATCCGCGGCGTCTTCGCCCAGAAGACGAGCTTCAGCTACGAGGTGCTCGTCATCGACTCGGGTTCCACCGACGGCACCCTCGACGTCCTGGCGGAGTACCCGGTCCGGCTGATCAGGATCCCGAATCACGAGTTCAACCACGGTCTCACCCGCAATCGCGCCGTGCACGAGGCGAAGGGGCGGATCGTGGCCCTGCTCACCCACGACGCGGTGCCCTACGACGACAGCTGGCTCGAGAGCCTGGTGAGCAATTTCGACGATCCCGAGGTGGCCGGCGCCTACTGCCACCAGATTCCGCGCGCCGACTGCAATCCCTTCATGAAGGACCGTCTCGAGGGCTGGACGAAGGGGGAGGGCGAACGGCAGGTGAAGCGGCTCGAGAGCCGCGCCGCCTGGGAGACGATGACGCCCTGGGAGCGCTACCGGGTCATCGCCTTCGACGACGTCGCCAGCTGCGTGCGCAAGTCGGTGATGGCGACGATCCCCTTCGAGCGCCGCCAGTTCGGCGAGGACGTCGCCTGGGGCAAGCAGGCCGCACTGGCCGGCTGGAAGCTGGTGATGGACCCGAACGCCGTCGTCGTCCACAGTCACAACAACAGCATCTGGTACGAGTTCAAGCGGGTCTATCTCGACCACCAGAACCTGCACGACCTGGTGGGGATGCACCTCGTGCAGCGCCTCGCCGACGTCTTTCGCTTCACCCGCGACGGAACGAAGCACCTCGGCGGCGTGATCCGGCGGGCGCGGATCCCGTTGTGGCAGAAGATCGGCTGGTGGTTGAAGGTGCCCTTCTACTCGCTGGGGCAGAATCTCGGTCAGTATCTCGGCGCGCGTAGCGTCATCGAGAAGAAGCGCGGAGTCTGGGGTTTCATCGACTCGCGCCTCAAGAAGGGTGTCTGATGCAGCGTCTCGCCGGCTATCTCGTGCTCCTCATCGTCCTCTGCTTCGCGAGCCCCCGGTCGGCGGCGCAGGGTGGCGGTCGTCTCGTCCTGCTCGGCTTCGACGGGCTCGATCACGCCATGACGGCCGAGCTGATCGCGGAGGGCAAGCTCCCGAACCTCGCGGCCCTGGCGGCCGAGGGGGAGTTCCGCCGCCTCGAGACCACCAACCCCGCGATCTCGCCGGTGTC
>JBFIHP010000328.1:0-4592 GCA_041601735.1 Planctomycetota bacterium
CGCGCCCGCCGCTGACCCCATCCGGTGCCAGGCACTGTATGGGGTCAGCGGCGCGGGAGAGTCTCGACGGAGTCGGCCTCGAGGCGGTAGACGCTGGTGACCCAGCCCTCGTCCTCCCGGACGCCGACGTCGAAGACGCCGTGCACGAGGATCGGATCCTGGTAGAAGGGCACGCCGGGACGACCCTCCGCGATCGTCACGATCACGACCTGGTTCACCGCCGCCGGCTCGCCGAAGCAGCAGGTCCAGAGCGAATCCACCAGCAGGAACTCGTGGATGTCGTCGAACTCCGCCACCGGCATCAGGAAGCCCGCGATCGCGACCTTCTCGCCGTTCAAGGCCAGGATCTCGGGCGGCAGGATCTTCTTCTGCTTGTCGAAGACGAAGCCGCCGATGCGCTTCCAGGTCAGCGCCTCGTGGCCGGGCTTCAGTCGGTCCGCGGGGATCGTCGGAACCTTGCGCAGCGTGCCCTCGTGCTGCCCGCCCGCCCCCTTCGGTGAGAGTGCCCGGCGCAGGTCGTCGCCGTAGCTCTTGCCGAGGAGCCGCAGCATCTGCCGCCGCGCGTCGTCGAGGGGTCGCGCCTTGGCGTCCGGCGGTCGGAAGGCGTCGAGGTCCTCCTTCATGCGCAGTACCAGATCGCGAACCAGGCCCTCCGGCCGACCGCGCGCGAGCAGTCCCTCGCTCTCGAGCTGCTTCAGGATCTCCCGGGTGATGGTCGCGGTCTCGATGGCCTCCGAGCCCTCGACCATGAGCGTCGCGACCGTGTCGCCGAGATACTGATCGAGGACCGAACCGGAGTCCTTCGGAGCTGCGGGCCGGGTGAGATCGGCGAGCGGATCGTTCTCGTCGATGAGCGGCGGCGGCGCCTCGGGGTCGATCCGACCCGCGACCTCCGAGTCGGCGCCTCCCTCGTTCCTCGGATCGGAGCCGCTCTCGTGATCGAAGCAGGCCGGGATCGCGAGAACGATCAGGAACGGGACGATGCGTGCGATCATCGAAGCCACCTCAGGACAGGGGCGCGAGGTTGCGCGCCACGTCGGTGCGATAGGCCTTGAAGGCCGGAACGAAGCCCGCGAGGGCCGAGACCAGGATGACCGCCGCTGCGGCCAGCAACTCCTCCGGCAGGACGCGGGTCGGATCGAGCCGCAGACCGGCCATGTCCTCGACCCTGCTCGCCGCCGCCCAGAGCAGGCCGTGGCCGAACACCATGCCGACGACGGCGCCGGCCGTGCCGAGCGCGAGAGCCTCGCCCACGATGACCATGAAGACCCCGCGACGATGAGCGCCGAGGGCGCGCATGATCGCGATCTCGCGGCGACGATCGTTCATCGTGTTGTAGATCGCCACCATGATACCGACCACGCCGGTGACGACGACGAGCCAGGCCATCACCATGAAGAACTCCCGGATGCCGCCGACGATGTCGAGGAGCTTGCGGATCTGCGTCGCGACGTCGGCGACCTGCAGGTCGCTGCGGTTGCGCAGCGCGCCGTAGAGTCGGAGCTTGCCGTAGGCCCCCCGCGCGAAGAGGAGGATCGACGACAGCCCCGGCTCGTTGGTGGTCGGGATGAGCCCGCCCGCGTGCTCGGGGATGCGGTAGAAGGAGTCGAGGTTGATGAGGACGACCCGATCGATGGGAGTGCCGGTCTCCTTCAAGATGCCGACGACCTCCCAGTCGTGGTGATGGGCATGAGCGACGGCACCCTCGAGGTTGTGGCTCGGCTCGATGCGGTCGCCGATCTCGATCCCGAGGCGCCTCGCGACCTCGGCGCCGAGGACGGCCTCGGCCACGTCGGCGCCGTGATCGTGATCGTGATCGTGATCGTGGTCGTGGGCCTCGTCATCGGCGTGATCGTGCGCGTCGTCGGCGGCATGATCATGCCCGTCGTCCGCGTGATCATGCCCGTCATCCGCATGATCGTGCCCGTCATCGCCGTGATCGTGCCCCTCGGCGCCCGGACCCTCGCCGAAGTGGTGCCCCACCCGTCCGGCGCGCAGGTCGTCGAGGGCGACCTCGAGCGCATGCGGATCGCAGACGAAGGGCCGCCCGGCGGCGAGCTTGGCGGCGCCCTCCCCGGCCGGCACCGGGAAGTGCTTGGAGAAGACGTCCTCGGTGGTGGCCACGACGCGGTAGCCGCGGAAGGAATCGCCGAGCGCGTAGGGCACGGCAAGCCGCACGAATTCCGGCTGATCACGCAGCTGCTCGAGCGCCGAGTAGGGCACGAGTCCCGGGCTCTGCTCGACGTGGTAGACCGCGTTCAGCACGAGCTGCAGCGGCGAGCCGGTCGGGCCCACGACGAGTTCGAAGCCCTTGGCCTGTCTGAGGTATTTCTCCTCGACCTCGCGCCGTGCCACCAGGATGGCGCAGACCAGCATCATGCCGAGCGCGACGCTGAAGACCGTGAGCGCGGTCGAGAGCTTGCGCTGGGCGAGGCTGCGTTCGATGAGCTGGAGGAGATTCACCGGCAGAGCTCCTTCAACTCGCGGACGTCGTCGAAACGCCGGCGCACGTCGGCATCGTGGGTGACGAGCAGGAGGATCGAGTGCTCCTCCGAGGTCGTCTCCTTCAGGAGCTCGATCGTCTCGGCGGCGTTCTCCTCGTCGAGATTCGCGGTCGGCTCGTCCGCCAGGACCACCTGCGGACGATTGGCCAGGGCCCGGGCGATCGCCACCCGCTGCTGCTCACCGACGCTCATCGCGGCCGGCTTGGCGTCGCGGCGGTGGCTGAGACCGACGCGTTCCAACAGGCCCTCCGCTCGCTCGCGGGCCGCGCGCGCGGCGACGCCGGCGAAGCTCATGGCCAGCATCACGTTCTCGAGGGCGCTGAGGCCCTGGAGCAGGTTGAAGGTCTGGAAGACGTAGCCGATGTTGCGGGCGCGAAAACCGTCGCGCGCCGCTTCGCTCATCGCGGTCAGGTCCTCACCGCCGACGAGCACCCGACCGGCGGTGGGCCGGACGATCCCCGCGACGATGTTGAGGAGGGTCGTCTTGCCCGAGCCGGAGTGTCCGACGAGGCAGAGCCGACTGGCGTCGGGCACCTCCAGCAGCGGCAGATCGATCACCAGACGCTCGTCGCCGCCGGGATCGCGCCAGGATTGCTTCAGCTTCTCGAGTCGGATGGGCATGCTTCTCGGGCTCGTCCTTGGTTCCGGCGGATTCTAAGCGATGTCGGCGGACGGCGAAAACGCGGCCGCGCTCAGGCGAAGACGAGTCGCATCAGGGGCTGAGAGGCGCAGAGGCCCCGGGCCAGGGCCTCCTGCTCGGGAAAACCCTCGGGAAAGTCGCCGCGCTCGACGATCTCGAAGCCCATCGAGCGGAAGAGATCGGGCGAGGCCAGCGCCAGCAGGAAGACGCGGCCCAGACCCTTGCGGACGGCCCGATCGAGAGCTTCGGCGGCGAGCCTCCGGCCGAGCCCGCGGCCGCGATGGGCCGGGGCGACCGCCAGCGATCGCAGGAAGGCCGTCTCGCCGACCCGATCGAGGCCGACCGTACCCACGAGGCGGCCGTCGTCGCGCGCCACGATGAAATCGGCGATCAGCTCGGCCACGCCGCCGCCCGGCAGTCCCTGCTCGGCGAGGAAGGCCTCGATGCCGGCGGCGTCGCCGGGCTTCGCGGGTCCGATGGTGACGATCCAGTCCATGAGCGGATCATAGCGCGCGGGCGTCGAAATAGACGGCGAATCCCGGGTATCATGACCCCATGAGACTCATCGCCTGCACGATCTGCGACCGCCAGTACGACGTCGGCCGGCACGATGAAGGCAGCCGGATTCGTTGCGTCTGCGGCGAGGGTTTGACCGTCGTCCACCACGAACCGCACGAACCCCGGGCGCTTCGGTGCCCCGGCTGCGGCGCACCCTTCGCCCCGGGCAGTCGTCATTGCGAGTACTGTCGGGTCGAGATCGATCCGCTGCAGATGCGCTTCACCGCCCTCTGCCCCCACTGCCAGGCGCGGATGACCGAGGGCGCGAGCTTCTGCATGGACTGCGGCCGCGCGATCGCGCCGCAGATCCTGGTCGCGATCCCGGAGGGCCGCGATTGCCCCCGCTGCGCCGGCGCCCTGGTCTCGCGGCGCGTCGAGAACACCTCGCTGGTCGAATGCGGGGGCTGCCACGGGATCTGGCTGCCGACCGAGAGCTTCGAGGAGGCCTGTCGGAGGGCGGAGGGCCGGGCGGATCTCGCGGCCGGACTCGCCCGCCATTCCGGCGCCGGCGCGGCCGAGGGAGCGCCCCGCCAGCCCTTCAAGTACCTGCCCTGCATCGCCTGCGGAGACATGATGGTCCCGCGCAACTTCGGCGGCAACTCGGGGGTGATCCTCGACGTCTGCGGCCGCCACGGGATCTGGCTCGACGCCGGCGAGTTCCAGGCCATCCTGCGCTTCCTCGAGAGCGGGAAGGAACGCAGCGACGGCGCCCGCGGCAGCGGCCTGGAGCGGGCGGCCCCGGCCCCCGTCCGCGAGAGCCCGATGCCCACGACCGATCGGTCGGCCGGTTGGGGCGGCTCCTTCGCGGCGGGCGGCGTCGAGACCGTGGTGCGCTTCCTCCTCGAGTTCCTGTTGCCCTGAGGCGACCGGTCCGCCCGGCCGTCGGCCCC
>JBFIHP010000329.1:0-4583 GCA_041601735.1 Planctomycetota bacterium
GATCGCGTGCTCCACGCGCTCGCGCGCGCCGCGTCGCGCCGCGGCGAGGAGGGGGAGTTTCGCGCCCTGCTCGAGGCACGCTGGCGCCTGCTCTGCGCCGCGGGTCCCGGGTCGCTCCGCGGCGCGGGCCTCGATGCGATCGCGCGGGAGCTGCTGCTGTCCGGGGAGCCCGCGTTCATCCGGCTCGTCGTCGCCGAGGCCGAGCGGGCGCTCGATGCCTGTTGCGGTCGCGACCTCGGGGGAGAGGCGGCCTTCGAGGCCGCGGTCCTGCTCGAATCGGCCTTCCAGGCCCTGGTGGAGTCGGGCGAGGTCGTCTCCGCCATCGAACTCCTGCGGCGATGCGCCGACCGACTGGCGAGCATGAGTCTCGACTCGGACGCCGGAGCGAATTCCTACGATCCTCGCCTCTCGATGATCTCGGTTCTCGTCGCCGAGACGCGCCGCGACGTCGGGGCTTCGACCCTGGGTCTGGCGATGCATCGTTTGCCGGAGGCCAGGACCGATCCCGACTTCTGGCTGGGCTGGGCGCGTCAGAGCCTGCGCTTTCCCGATGCCGGACCATTCGGGCTCGTCCTGGCCGATCGCCTGCTCGAGCTGCCCCCGCCGATCCTCGTCGGGCAGGATCACGTCCTGCGGGCGCTCGGCGCCCGGCTCATGAGCCGGCTCGACTCCCGCCTCGGCGCCCGGCTCTACCTCGTCGGCTCGCGGCTCGGGGCCGCCGCTCCGGCCGAAACCGGGGGCGACGACCGGATCGAGCGCATCATGCTCGGCTCGGGCATCGACGACGAGGCGCGCTTCTGGACCGAGGCCGAGGCGCGGCTGCTCGAGGGCCTCTCGCCGCGCTTCCGGCCGGCGAAACTGCGACACCGTCGCGCGGACGATCGGCGCTTCGTCTCCTGGCTGCGGCTCGCCCGCGAACTCGGCCGCATCGAGGTCGAACCGATCCTCGACGAGTTGCACCGCGACGGCGACGACTTCGCCGGGATCGACGCCCTGCGCATCCGGGTGGCGCTCGACGCGAAGCGCTACGAGGAGGCGCGGCTCATCGCCCGTCACGCCCTGCAACGCATCGCCGTCTTCGGCGTCTCCGAGCGCAACGGCGACCTGCAGTCGTTCTCGGCCTGGGAAGCCGCCGCGCTCTGGGGCCTGGATCGTCGGGACGAGGCGCGCCTGCTCCTGAAGCGCGTCGGCATCACCGACCTCGCCGCCCTCCGCGGCCCCCGCCCCTCCGACTTCCCCTGACCCCCATACGGTGCCAGGCACTTTCCACCACCTTTTTCGACATTCCGGTGCCACCCTCATCCTCCTCTGAAGTCGCCGATCGATTCGCCAAGGACATTCTCCCGTCCGAACGCCCATCCTGATCGACCTGTCGTTCAGGAGGATCGCTCATGGCACGACGCCCACGAGAAGATTGGCCCGGCAGCCTGCACCATGTCATGAATCGCGGGATCGCCCGGCGCACGATGTTCGAGAACGAAAACGACATCCGCGACTTCCTCGCTCTCTTCGTCCACGCCAAGCGAAGGGGCGAGATCGAGATCCGCGCCTTCGCGATCATGACGACCCACTACCATGTTCTCCTTCACAGCCCGGTCGGGCAACTCGGGCCGGCCATGGGGCGGATACAATCGGAGTATTCCCGATCGTTCAATCGGAGCCGCAAGCGCGACGGACCACTCGTCCGAACTCGATACACGTCGCGACCCGTGAGGTCGGTCGAGGACGAGATCTGCCTGTACGCCTACATCCACAACAACCCGGTCAAGGCGGGGATCGTGGGTCATCCAACCGACTATCCGTTCTCGAGTGCCTACCACTTCACGAGGGGGTCCGGTCCTCGCTGGCTCGACCGAGGGCCGGTCGACTGGTGGATCGAGGCTCGCTCGGGTGTTGCGGATGAGCGGGCAGCCTACGATCGTGTCTTCAGCCCTGCACTTGCGGAGCAGTCGAGAGACCTGATCGAGCGACGACTTGCCGGAAAGCTCATGGTCGACCCTCTCGTCGATCTCGTGGATGCGGCGCCCGAACGCGTTCGAGCCTGGATGGAGCGCAAGGCACGACTCGCCGATGGAACGCGGCCGGGATTGCCCGCCTGCGGAGCGGCGCAGGTCGAGCAGGCGATTCGCGTGGTCCTCGACCTCCCGCTCGATGGTGACATCGGCGCCTCGGCTCAGGTCTCACTCATCCGACCCCTCAGAGCCGGGTTGCTGCACGATCTCGCCGGGATCCGGGTCACCTCCATCGCCGCCATCGTCGGCGCCAATCGCTCGACGGTCGGAAACGACCTGAACAGGCACCGGCAGCTCGTCGCGGACGATCCCAGTTACGGAACGATCGCGACCCGTGTCATCGCCACCGCGATCGAGTCCTGGCGCGACGAGAACGGCATCGCGGAGCTGGCGCGGCGGGCCAGGCGAGGATCGGCGAAGGTGATTGATGTGAGTTGACGGAGCGAGGGTGGCACCGTTTGTCCAGGATTTCCGTCATCTGGTGCCAGGCACCGTATGACGGAGATTTCCGGCGGAATGTGCCAGGCACCGTATGGGGTCAGCGGGGGCGGGCGAGTTCGAGGTCGAGGAGGCCGGCGTCGTAGAGGGCCTCCGCGAGGCGCTCGAGGACGCGCTTCTGGCGGGTGGGGCTCGCGTCGGGATCGACGTCGTCGAGGAGGGCGAGGACGCCGGAGCTGACGCCCTGGATGCGGGCGCGATCCCTGACGGCGCGGCGCAGGAGGACGGCCGCCAGCCAGCGGCTCTCGGCCTTGACGGCGCCGTCGCGCAGGACCTCGAGGTAGGCGGGGACGAAGCTCAGGTCGTTGTGCCTGCCGAGTTCGAGAGGTAGGCGCGGGTTGAGCGGACGCGAGCGCAACATGAGCTCGACGAATGCGGGGTCCTTCTGCTTCAGGCGGCGCCGGATCGCATCGCTGCTGCGGCCGTTGTCGAGCTCCGTCAGCAAGGCCTCGACGTCGGCATTCGAGTCGCTGCCGAGCGTGACCGCGAGCACGTCGCGAACGAGCATGCGCGCCTGGCGCAGATCGACGCTGTGACCGCCGCCGCGCTCGGCGAGGTCGCGCATCGCGGGGCGACCGTCGCCGCCCATGCCGGTCTCGACGTAGATCGTGTGCAAGAGGCCGCCCTTGTCCTGGAAGCGCGCCAGGAGGTCGGCGATCCGATCGTAGGTCTCGCGATGGGGCGGAGCGTCGCCCACGAGGACGAGGATCTTCTCGGCCTTCCGCCCGAAACGCATCGAGGTCGCGGCCTGAAGCGCGTCGTAGACGGCCTCGGGGAAGTTGCCGCCGCCGCCGGTGTCGAGACGGTCGATGAAGTCCACGGCCTTGTAGACCCGGTTGGTCAGCTCCTCCTCGATGGTGAGGTAGTCCTCGTTCTCGCCGCGATCGCGAAAGGCGACGACGCCGAGCCGGAACTCGATACCCAGGCCTTCGAGCGTGGCGATGAAGGTGCCGACCTGTTCCTTGGCCGCCCGGATCGCCTTGTCCATGGAGGAGGTCGTGTCGAGGACGATGACGAGATCGAGACCGGAATGGCGGAGCTGGCTGATCTTGCGTTCGACCTTGCCCCCGGCGACGGCGCCGAGGCCGCCCGGTCCGCCGAGGCCGCGGCCTTCGCCCGCATCTCCCATCGCGCGGCGGTTCATGCCGAGGCCGGCCGGCGCCTCGGGCTCGCCGGGGTCGTCGTCGTAGATCTCGTCCTCGAGGGACGGCGTCGGCGTCACCGCCTCGTCGATCTCGACCGGCTCGTCCTCGATCGGTTCGTCGAGTTCCGGTTCGTAGTCGGCGATCTCCTCGGCGATCTCATCGACGTCGAGGATCTCCGCCTCGTCGCGCATGTCCACGGCCAGTTCGGGGAGTCCGTCCTCGCCGGGAGGACCGGCGTCCAGGAGGGCCAGCAGGCTGATCCAGATCAGCGCGTGGAGGGCGCCGGAGACCAGGAGCCAGGGCATGCGCCTGAGATTCTCGATCAGGAGATCGTGGAAGGTCTCGCCGCTGCGGGCCAGGACCTCGTTCTCGCGGGCCGCCTCCTCGCGCAGGAGCGGCACGGGCAGGCCGAGGAGCTGAAGGCCCGGCGGCATCGAATCGGCCTCGGGGTCGATCATCACCAGATGGGCACTGCCGATCGCCAGCTCGTCGGCGTGCACCAGGGCGCCGGCGCCGCTGCGGCAGCCGTTCAGGAGGGCCCCCTCGGAGCCCGAGAGGTCGAAGAACTCGAATCCGTCCGGTCCGCGCTGGAGCATGAGGTGACGCGGGGCGACGCCGGGGAGCTTCAGATGGACGTCGACGCCGAGATCGGAGCCGATCACCAGGCGCTCGCGATCGAGGGGGTGCACGCGACAATCGCCGGGCATGCCGAGGAGGAGGACGGGTACGCCTCTCATCCGGATCGCCAGGGCCTTGCTTGCGCTCAGTTCCATGTCTTCTCGATCACCGCCGTCGTCGTTGGCGGGACGCCCGGGCCCGCCGCTCCCTCCCGGATTTCCACCGGTCCAGAGCCTGGACGAATATAACCGAGAGCCCCTCGGCCGCCGCGCCTTCCGCTTTTCCCGGAGCGGGGCGCCTCGGGCCGGGC
>JBFIHP010000330.1:0-4558 GCA_041601735.1 Planctomycetota bacterium
AGGAGCGCCGGCCCGACAGGCCGGCATTCGAGGCGCGGTTGGAGAGAAAGCCGCTCTGTCAGAACGGCGCTCTTTCTGCGCCGGCCCGACAGGCCGGCTTTCGAGGCGCGAATCGATGGAGAATGCAGCTCGGCCGGAGCGGCGCTCCTCTCGTAGCGGTGATCCGATCGCTGCCTTCAGTTAGAACCTCCCCATGACGCTTCCCCGGCACAACCGCCTCTCCGACCTCTCGCGCAGCGAGCTCGACGCCCTCGTCGCCGAGCTGGGCCAGCCCGCCTTCCGCGCCGGGCAGGTCTGGGACTGGATGTCGAAGCGCGGTGTCTTCGATCTCGAAGCGATGACCAACGTCCCCTCGGTGCTGCGCGAGGCCCTGCGCGAACGCTACCCCGCCCCGGGCCTCCGCCACGAGGGCGACGCGGCCTCGACCGACAGCACCGAGAAGCTTCTCTTCAAGCTGGGCGACGGCCGGCTCGTGGAGTCGGTGCTGATCCCCGCGCCGAAGCGCATGACGGTCTGCCTCTCGAGTCAGGTCGGCTGCGCGGTCGGCTGCCGTTTCTGCGCGAGCGGAATCGGCGGCGGCGACCGGAATCTGTCGGCCGGCGAGCTCTTCGAGCAGTACATGGCCATGGCTCGGCGCGCCGAGGAGCGCGGGCGCTCGATCACCAACCTGGTCGTGATGGGCATGGGCGAGCCGATGTTCAACTTCGAGAACGTCATGGCGGCCCTCGACCGCATCAACTCCGAGGACGGCCCGAACCTCGGCGCCCGCCGCATCACGGTCTCGACGGTGGGCATCCGGGGCGGCGTCGCGAAGTTCACGGCCGCGAAGAAGCCCTACACCCTCGCCTTCTCACTCCACGCCCCGAACGACGAGCTCCGCCGCCGCATCGTGCCGCTGAAGTCGGCGATGTCGGTGGCCGAGATCCGCGAGGCCGCGCTGAAGCATCTGGCCGAGACGGGGCGCGAGGTGACCTTCGAATACGTGATGCTCAGGGGCGTCAACGACTCGCCCCGCGAGGCTCGCGAACTGCGCGCGCTCATGCGCGGCACCCAGGCCAGCGTGAACCTCATCCCCTACAACCCGGTCCCGGAGCTCCCCTTCGAGCGCCCGGACGACCGCGACATCGACCGCTTCCTCGCGATCCTCGAGGAGGGTCGGGTCAAGGTCTCGATCCGCCGGCGGAAGGGCTCCGACATCGACGCCGCCTGTGGTCAGCTCGCGCTCAAGAAGGCGACCGACCGCGCCTGATCGCCGGCATGGAGCGTCAGGCTTGCCTGGCCGTTGGGGGCAGCTTGCTCGGCGCTCCACGGCCGCCTCGCGAACGGAGCGGCGGCCGGACAGGCCGGCCGGCGAAGATCGGGGGCGCTCGACGACCGCTCCGTGAAAGCCGGAAGGCCGCTCTGTCAGAGCGGCGCTCCTGCGCCGCGCACGAGAAAGGCCCGAAACCGCGTTGCGGCTTCGGGCCGTCACATCCCGGTCGCGAGGGCGCGGGTCAGAACTTCTTGACGTCGCGCTCGGGGATCTTCTGGAGCTTCTTCGGCTCGGCCTCGGCGTCGGGCTTCCGCTCACCGGGCTTCAGGCCCGAGAGCGTGAGGCTCTCCGCGCCGCGCCGGAGACCGATCGAGATCTTCTCGCCGGGACCGATCGCCTCGAAGGCGCGGACGAGGTCCTCGGGCTGATCCAGCGCGGTGGTGCCGAGACGCAGGAGGACGTCGCCGGGCTCGATGCCGATCTCATCGGCGAGGCTGCCGCGCGTGACCTCGGAGACCCAGACGCCGGTGGCGCCGAGCTTCTCGCGATCGAGGGTCGCGGCGACCGCGGCCGGGGGCCTCGCCACCAGGACGCCGAGCCGCGTCTTCCCCTCACGACGGCTCGCGAGAGCGCGGCGACGCCTGAGCTCTTCGGCCTGACCGAAGAGGTCGTCGTGGTCGCGACTTCCGAAGAGCGAATCGAGCCGCTCGCGCAGACTGCGGTTCATCTCCTCGTTGCGGCGCATCAGCTCGCGGAAGCGCTCGTCGAAATCGGCGAAGGGGTCCTCGCGCGTGAGGTCGAGCAGACGCTCGAGGCGCTCGCGGGTCGCCCTCTCGCGCTCGCTGAGCTCGGACTGGGGGGCGTCGGGCCGGAGAACCTCGAAGCGGAAGCTCTGCTGCTCGAAGATCCCCGTGCCCTTGTAGCGCTCGTAGAGGTCCGCGTGTTCCTTCTTGAAGCTCTCGAGATCGGGAGCCTCGGCGACCTGGAGCTCGCCGCCCTTCGGCCTCAGTTCGAAGCGGATGCCCTGATCGCCCTGGGTCAGGCTGAGGCGATCGCCGTTCTGGTAGATGGTCTTGTTGCTGCGGAAGCTCGCGCCGCCGGGTCCGATCACGATCGACTGACCGATTCCGGGCGGACCAGCGAAGGCGCGCGAGCGGGCGCGGTCGTTCGTATCCTCGCGCCAGCGGATGATGGCGCGGCGGAAATCGTCGTCGGAGTCGAAGTCGGAGCGCCGGGGGCGCGGGACCGGCGCGACGTCGATGTCGATCCGGACGTCGCCGTCCTGGTCCTCGACCTCGAGCCTGCGGCCCGGACGGATCGGGCGGAGCGGTTTCGGACCGGGCTCCTCGACCGCGGGCGAGGCCGACGCGCGGAGGCTCTCGACGATCGCCTTCAGACGCATGCGAACCTCGGCGTCCTCGTCGTTCAGGTGCTTCTCGATGAAGGGAAGAGCGGCTCGGCCCAGGGCGCGGAGATCGGAATCGGCCTTCTCACGCACGGCGAAGTCGCGATCGGCGAGGCGCGTGACGAGGCTCTCGACCTCGGCCGCCTCGACCTTCTTCTCCTGCTGCCCGACGGTCGGCGCGGGCGCGGGGCCGTCTTGCGCCCGGATGGCGGCGACGAGGAGAACGAGAACCAGGGGAACGAGCTTATTCATGGTGCCCTCCGATGTCATCGAATCTGACATGGAGAGGGACGTCGTGCGACCATCAAGGCTCCGGAAAATCGCCTCGCGCGGAGGACCCCGCGCGGGGAAGGGGGTCGATGGGGATCGACCGGGCCGGCGGCAGGAGGCGCGAGCGCGGCGCTCAGCGCTTCAGGCGGCGGGAGATCGAGGACCAGAGGTCGAGTTCGGGCCGGGTCTCGGCGACGCGGCGGAACTGACCGTCGGCCCAGCGCTGGAGCAAGGGCCCTGTGAAGGGGTCGTCGTCGCGGACCGCGTCGTCCGCCCTCGGCTCCGGGAGCGGCGGCGGGCCGAACCGGGCGATGAAGGGCTCCCGACTCGGGCCGAAACCGGGCAGGTCGCCGCTGGGGCTCGACTGTGTCATGGTTCGAAGACTCCGATCTTGGTGCTCGAGGCGCGGGGGCGAATCCCCGGGCAGCGACGCCTCGTCCAGGGAAGTTACGCCGCGCGCGATCCCCTGCTGGCTCGAGTTCGAGAAATTCCCTGATTTTTGCGTAACACGATCGAGCGGCGGGAGAGGACTTGCGGGCGAGCGAACCGGAGGTTATTGAGAACAGGTCTCAAGTTCATCAAGGGGGTCGGACTCATGAAGAGCAAGGACGCCGGGCGAACGGTCGGGGGCTTCCGGGCCGAAGCTCCGGCCTGGAGGCGCAAGGAGGTCGCGATCCTGGTCACGGTGGCCCTGACCCTGCTCGTCTCGGGGCTCGGCTGAGCGCCGGGCTTCAGGCGCCGGAGTCGTCCTCGTCGCCCGCGGCCTCCTCGCCGGCCTTGGCCGTGGCCTCGGCGGGCTCCTCCTCCGGCGGGGCCGGCGCCCGGGGCGGCTCGTCACCGAAGAGCGATCCGATCGCCCGGAACTTGGCGTAGCGGGCCTCGATCAGGTCCTCGATCGGCATGGCCTCGAGGCGGTCGAGTTCGGTCAGGATGTGCTGCTTCACCGTGGCCGCCATCTCCTCCGGGTGCCGGTGGGCGCCGCCGAGGGGCTCGGCGACGATCTCATCGACGATGCCCAGCGAGAGGAGGTCGCCGGAGGTGAGCTTCAGGGCGGCCGCCGCCCGCTTGGCCTCGCCGGCGCTCTTCCAGAGGATCGCCGCGCAACCCTCGGGCGAGATCACCGAGTAGTAGGCGTGCTCGAGGATGAAGACCTTGTCGCCGATGCCGATGCCGAGCGCACCGCCGGAGCCGCCCTCCCCGATCACGAAGCAGATGATCGGAACCTTGAGGTTGGCCATGAGCATCAGGTTCTCGGCGATCGCCCAGGCCTGGCCGCGCTCCTCGGCGCCGATGCCCGGGTAGGCGCCCGGGGTGTTGATCAGGCTGACGATCGACACGCCGAACTTCTCGGCCAGCTTCATGATGCGGAAGGCCTTGCGATAGCCCTCGGGATGAGCGCAACCGAAGTTGCAGGCGATCTTCTCCTTGACGTCTCGGCCCTTGCGCTGCCCGAGGAGCATGACGCGGCGGCCGTCGATCCGGGCCAGGCCGCAGGCCATGGCGGGGTCGTCGCCGAAGGCCCGGTCGCCGTGGAGCTCGGTGAACTCGTCGAAGACCAGCTCGATGTAGTCGGAGGTGTAGGGACGACGAGGATGGCGGGCGAGCTGGACCTTCTCCCAGGCGCCGAGACG
>JBFIHP010000331.1:0-4553 GCA_041601735.1 Planctomycetota bacterium
CTCCGAGCTTCACCCCGCCGAACCAGCGGCTGACCACGACGACGAGGCCGCAGACGGAGGCGCCCCGGATGGCCTGGAGGATGGGGGGGCCGGCCGTCTGGGAGGGCTCGCCGTCGTCGTCGAAGCGCTCTTCGGGAGCGGTGGCCGGCGGCAGGGAGAAGGCCCAGCAGTGGTGCCGGGCGTCGTGATGGCGCCTCCGGACCTCCTGGAGCCTTGCCAGGGCCTCCTCCCGGTCGGAGGCGGCCAGGACCTGCCCGAGGAAGCGCGAGGCCTTCACCTTGAGCTCGATCTCCGGGCCGTCCTCGACGCCGGTCCAGGTATCTTCGACGGGCTGGTTCATCTCTCCTCCGGGCTCCCAGGGCAGGTTAGCCCGCCCTCACGGCGGCGCAATGCGCCTGCGACGCCGGGGGCCGTTGAAGCGCGCTCCCGAGTCCATATTCTAAGCCAACCGCAAACGGAGCAGATCCATGATGGAAGCCGACTACGACGAGTTCGAGGCCGACCTCGAGATGCCTCTCGACATGCCCGAGCGCCCGCGCCGCAACCGGAAAGGGCCCGGAATCCGGCGGATGGTCCGCGAGACCATCCTCACGCCCGCCGACTTCATCTGGCCGGTCTTCGTCCACGACGGCCGCGAGGACCGTCTGCCGATCGAGGCCATGCCCGGCTGCTTCCGGCTCAGCCCCAAGGAACTCCTGAAGGAGGCCCGCGAGGCCATGCGCGCCGGCGTCCCGGCGGTCGCGCTCTTCCCGGCCATCGACGACCGGAAGAAGGACTCGATGGCCATGGAGTCCACCAATCCCGACGGTCTGCTCCAGACGACCGTCAAGATGCTGAAGGACGCGTTGCCCGATCTCGTCGTCATCACCGACGTCGCGATGGACCCCTACTCGAGCGACGGCCACGACGGCATCGTTCGCGACGGCCGCATCGTCAACGACGAGACCCTCGAGGTCCTCGCCATGATGGCGGTCTCGCAGGCCGAGGCCGGCGCCGACATGGTCGCCCCCTCGGACATGATGGACGGCCGAATCGGCTACATCCGCGACGCGCTCGACGACGAGGGCTTCGTCGATACCAGCATCCTGGCCTATTCGGCGAAGTACGCGTCGGCCTTCTACGGTCCCTTCCGCGTGGCCCTCGACTCGGCCCCGCGCGGCGGCGACAAGAAGACCTACCAGATGGATCCCGCCAACTCCCGAGAGGCCCTGCGCGAGGTCAAGCTCGACGTCGACGAGGGCGCCGACATGGTGATGGTGAAGCCGGCCTTGCCCTATCTCGACGTGATCCTGCGGGTGAAGCAGGAGGTCGATCTCCCGGTCGCGGCCTACCACGTCAGCGGCGAGTACGCGATGTTGAAGGCGGCGGCGGAGCGAGGCTGGCTCGATCACGAGGCGGTGATGATGGAGAGCCACATCGCGATCAAGCGCGCCGGCGCCGACGTCATCCTGACCTACAACGCGGTCGAACTGGCGCGCCTCCTCGGCGGCTGATCGCCGCCCGGGCGTCGAAGGCACGAATTCAACCGCGCCCGACCGCGGCGGTCGGGCGCCCGTTTCCGGACCCAAGCAAGACCCATTCGATCATGACCGAGACGAAGAGCGAACATGCATTCCAGGCCGAGGTCAGCCAGGTCCTCGGCATCGTCATCAACTCCCTCTACAGCCACCGCGAGATCTTCCTCCGCGAGCTCCTGTCCAACGCCGCGGACGCCCTCGACAAGCTCCACTTCCGCTCGCTCACCGAGCACGAGCTGCTCGGCGACGACAGGAGCCTCGAGATCCGCATCGAGATCGACGAGGAGGGGGGCGTCCTGGTGATCTCGGACAACGGCATCGGCATGACCCGCGACGAGCTGGTCGAGAACCTCGGCACCATCGCGCGCTCGGGTTCGAAGAAGTTCATGCAGGCCGTGCAGGAGAAGGGCGAGAGCGCGACCCTCGACCTCATCGGCCAGTTCGGCGTCGGCTTCTACAGTTCCTTCCTCGTGGCCGACCGCGTCGAGGTCCGGAGCCGCTCCGTCGATTCGAACGAGTCCTGGCTCTGGAAGTCGGACGCGAAGTCGGGCTTCACCATCGAGCCGGGCGAGGCCCGCGGCCGCGGCACCGAGATCCGACTCCACCTGCAGGAGGAGCACAAGGACTACGCCTCGGAGCAGCGGGTGCGCTACCTCGTGCGGCGCTACGCCGATTACGTCGGCCACCCGATCCGCCTGGCGGTGAAGTCGGAGGAGGGCGAGCCGGACTGGGAGACGATCAACGAGGCGGGCGCGCTCTGGCGCAAGCCGAAGTCCGAGATCAAGGACGAGGAGTACGACGAGTTCTACCGCCACGTGAGTCACGACTGGGAGGCCCCGCTCGCGCGCACGCACTTCAAGATCGAGGGCGGCACCAACTTCACGGGTCTGGTCTACATCCCGAAGAACCCGCCCTTCGACCTCTACGATCGCGAGAACCGCCGCGGCGTCCGCCTCTACGTCAAGCGCGTCTTCATCATGGACGATTGCGAGGAGATCCTGCCGGTCTGGTTGCGCTTCGTCCGCGGCATCGTCGATTCGGACGACCTCTCGCTGAACGTCTCGCGCGAACTCCTCCAGGAGGACCGCGCCACGAAGACGATTCGCAAGGGAGTCACGAAGAAGGTCCTCGACCTGCTCGAGAAGATAGCGCGCGACGAGCCCGACGACTACGTCACCCTCTGGAGCAACTACGGGACGGTCCTCAAGGAGGGCATCCACTACGACGAGGACTTCCGCGACCGCCTGGCAGCTCTGGCGCGCTTCGAGAGCAGCAAGGTCGAGGAGACCACGAGTCTCGACGCCTACATCGAACGCATGCCCGAGGGCCAGGACGAGATCTACTATGCGATCGGACCGAGCCGGAACGCGGTCGAGGGCTCGCCGCACATCGAAGCCCTCGTGAAGCGCGACCGCGAGGTCCTCTACCTCACCGACCCGGTCGACGAGTGGGCCATCGCCGCGCTGCCGGAGTACAAGGACAAGAAGCTGGTCTCCGCCATGCGCGCCGACCTCGAGCTCGACCCGGACGAGAGCGAGGAGGAGAAGAAGCAGCGCGAGGAGAAGGCGGGCACCCTCGAGCCGCTCATCGAGAAGATGAAGGAGATCCTCTCCGATCAGGTCTCCGAGGTGCGGGTCTCGAAGCGGCTCACCGACTCTCCGGTCTGCCTCGTCGTTCCGGAGGGCGGGCTCCACGCGCACATCGAACGGATGCTGCGCGCCCAGCAGAAGGGCATGCCGAAGCAGAAGCGCATCTTCGAGCTGAACCCCGACCACCCGGTCGTGACGAAGCTGGCCGGCCTCGCCGGCGACGGGGCTCGCGCCGGCGAGCTCGGCGAGTGGGTCTATCTGCTCTACGACCAGGCTCCGCGGCCGCTCGCCGGAGACGGCGTGCTGCTCGTCGGCGACGCCGCGGGGCTCGCATACAACCCGAGCGGTGAGGGGATCCGCCCCGCCGTCGAGTCGGGCCTGCTCGCGGCGCGCGCCATCTCCTCGGCACGCCGCTCGTATCAGCGCGAGGAGCTCGAGACGTATGCGTCGGCCATCCTCGCTCGCTTCGGACGCCGCCACGGCAGGTTGCGCGCCGGGCTCACGAGCGCGCTGCCTCGCGCATGGCGCGGCCCCGTGGCCGGACGGGTCATGACGATCCCCTGGGTCGCCCGGAACCTCGTCGTCGACCGCTGGTTCCTGCACCGCCACGACCCACCGCTCGAGGCCGCCCGTCCTTCCGGTATCGCGGCACCGCGGCCCGGCGCCTCGCGGCGCACGGCGGCGACTGTCCGCTAACGGGCGAGGCTCTCGCCCTGACTCTCTTTCCAGCGAGCTGGCCGGTCAGCCGTGGGGACGGCGCTCAGTGCACCGTGGCGGGCTTTCTACGGCCGACGAAACGCCGTACGCGGGCCTTGAGTTCCGCCGGCGAGAAGGGCTTGGTCACGTAGTCGTCGGCCCCCATCTCGAACGCATCGACGATGTCGTCGTCTCCGGTGCGCGCCGTCAGCATGATGACCGGAATCTGCTTGTGGAAGCCGCTTCCCTTGAGCTGAGTCAGGACGTCGATACCGTCGAGGCCCGGCATGTCGATGTCGAGCAGCACGAGGGACGGCCGCGTGCTCTTGGCCAGGGCGAGCGCCTCGTCGCCGTCGGACGCGCGCAGGACGTCGATGCCTTCCTCGGTCAGCAGCCGGACGATCATCGTCGCGAGCAGGTCGTCATCCTCGGCCAGGACGATCTTGCGCTTCGGCGGGGCCGAAGCGTCCGTCTCCGCCAGGATCTTGTCGCCACCCGCCGCCTTGGCCTGGTAGAGCAGCTTGTCTGCGCGGTCGACGGCCGAGTCGAGCGAACAGGCCGTCGTGACGTCGACGGCGCCCGCGGAGAACGTGACGCCGAACTCCTCGCCGTCGTCCGTGCGGAACAGCTCCGACCTCAGGGTGTCCAGTGCGTTCTCGAAAGCCGTCTTGGCGCCCTGCGAGTCCGTGCTCGGGAACAGCGCGACGAACTCCTCGCCGCCCCAGCGCGCCACGTAGTCCGAGGCCCGGAG
>JBFIHP010000332.1:0-4543 GCA_041601735.1 Planctomycetota bacterium
CAGTTCCAGGGCTGCACCTTCGCCAACAACCACCTGACCGGCGGGAGCGCCGGCCTCGTCCGCTCGGAGAGCGGCCCGGTCAGCTTCGAGAACTGCATCTTCTGGGGCAACACGCCGACCAACTTCCACGATCCCGCAGGCCAGCTGAGCATCGCGAGCTCCTGCGTCCAGGGCGGCTTCGCGGGCGCCGGCAACATCAACACCGACCCGCTGCTCGTCGATGCCGTCAACGGCGATCTCCACCTGCAGACGGGCTCGCCCTGCATCGATGCCGGCGATCCCTCGTCCGCGACCATCGGCGCCATCGACATCGATGGCGATCCGCGCATGCTCCACCTCTCGATCGACATGGGCTCGGACGAGGTCCAGCAGAGCGGCCTGTTCAACATCCTGGTCGGGCCCGGCGGCTACTCCGCGATCCAGGACGCGATCGACGCGGCCTTCAGCGGCGACACCATCTCGGTCGCGCCCGGCACCTACCGCGAGAGCATCCGTTTCTACGGCAAGTCGCTGACCCTGATGGGCTCCGGTACGACCGGCGCCAACACCACGACCATCAGCGCCGATTACGACGACGACGGCGAGGGTGATTTCCCGGCGGTCTTCTTCATCGACGGCGAGGGCCCGGGCACGGTCATCAAGAACCTGCGGATCGAGAAGGGGATGAACCGGCAGATCGCCTACGAATCGGGCATCCCGACCCTGACCTACACGGGCTTCGTGATCAACAAGATCCTCCGCATCCTCAACACGAAGAAGCCGCCGACTCCCCACGGCGGCGGCATCATCTGCCTCAACTCGTCGCCGACGATCGAGAACTGCCTGATCGAGGACTGCGGCACCGAGAGCACGACCGCGATCCTCTCGATCGGGGCCTCGACGGGCTCCGGCGCCGGAATTGCCGTCGTTGCTCGCGGCGGCGGCACCGCGGCGCCGATCATCCAGGACTGCATCATCCGCAACAACGCGACCGGTAACGGCTGGGCGCTGCTCTTCGACGTCGATTCGGGCAGCGGCGGCGGCGTCTACTGCGCGGCCGAGGATGCCTCTTCGAGCGCCACGGTCACCCTCCAGAACTGCCAGATCGAGGGCAACGACTGCGGCTTCTCGGATGACACCCCGGGAGACGGCGGCGGCGTCTGCGTCCGCGGCTACCCCGGAGCGGCGAATGCCAGGCTCGTGATGACCGATTGCCAGGTCACCGACAACTCGGCGGGATGGTTCAACGGTACGGCCGGTCTCGCCGGCTGGGGTGGCGGGCTCTACTTCATCGACGCGGCGCCGGATTGCGTCATCGACGACACGCAGATCATCGGCAACCTCGGCGGCGTGAGCACGCGCGCCGGTATCCAGGCGAACTTCACCTTCGCCGATCCGCCGCATGCGCTCGACACGCACAGCGGCCAGGGCGGTCACGGCGGCGGCATCGCCTTCGACTGCGGTGCGGCGACGACGAGCTCGCTGACGCTGCGCCGTTGCAACATCGCCTGGAACGAGGCGGGCTCGTCCTACGCCTGCTTCCTGGCCTCGAGCGCCGGTCAGACGCAGCTGCAGACCGGCGGCAGCGGCGGCGGCATCTACGTGAACTCGCACCAGGGTCAGACGATCGCCCTGCACCTCGACAACTGCATGATCACCTCCAACCTGTCGGGTTCGGGTGTGGGCACGAGTCCCCTCGATCTCGCGGGGAACGGCGGCGGCATCGTTGCCGGGGCGGGATTCCTGACCGCCATGCAGATCGACGTCGATTCCTGCACGATCGCCGACAACGCGGTCGGCACGCCTGCGGCCTACTACGTCGGCGGTCATGGCGCCGGCATGCATCTCAGCTCGCTCCTGGGCGGCAATCTCCAGGTCGATTTCGCCAACAGCATCCTCTGGTTCAACGGCCAGGACGGCGTCTTCGTCAACCAGGACGGTTACTCGAGCTACGGCCCGACGATGGATCACTGCAACGTGGAGGGCGGCTGGACCGGCGTCGGTTCCGGCAACATGGCCGCCGACCCGATGTTCGTGCAGCGCGGCTTCGATTATCACCTCGCGGCCGGCTCGCCCTGCATCGACACCGGCGCGGTGGCGGGTTCGATGACCGACATCGACGGCGACCTCCGGTTCTTCGGGGCCCAGGCCGACATCGGGGCCGACGAGAGCATGGCCACCGGCAGCAGTGCCGGGAATCCCTGGCCGGGCTCCCAGGAGGATCTGCTGCTCCTGACCACGATCAACGGCGTGGGCGTTCCCACGGCGCCGCAGAAGTCCGCCCTCCCGGGCGACACGATCGCGGTCTCGCTGATCACGCCCGGCGGGACCTTCGTCGGCGACTACTGGATTCTCGGCGGGCTCTTCTACTACCAGGGCTCGACCCCGCCGCCGCAGAATCCGAACTACCCCGACATCCATGTCATGAACGGCGGATTCATCATGGCCGAGAGCCTGTCCTGGCTGGGCAACGTCCTGATGAGCGCGGAGGGCATCCACTTCAACCCGGTGACCGTGCCGACCTACCTCGCGGGCCAGAACATCCTCATGCAGGGATTCGTGCTGTCGGGCCAGGCCGCCAACGGGCTCTATGCGGCGACCAACGCCACGGAGATCCAGTTCGACTGAGGGTTCAACGATCGAGCTCGCGCGCCAGCCAGAGCCTGGCGGCGCCGAGCTCGCGCACGACCGTGTTACGGGAGATCGCCAGTTCCTCGGCGATCTCCTCGCCCGCGAGTCCCCCGAAGAAGCGGAGCTCGACGATGCGCGCCTGGCGCGGGTCGAGCTCCGCCATCTTCTGGAGGGCCTCGTCGAGCGCCAGCAGGTCGATCTCGCTCGCGGCCTCGCCCGAGCCGGCGAGCCCCGAGCAGGTGATGCGGTTCCAGCCGCCGCCGCGCTTCTCGGCCCGGCGCCTGCGGATCTCGTCGATGAGGACGTGGCGCATCGCACCCGCGGCGATGGCGATGAAGCGCCTGCGGTCGGTCGCCTCCGGCGCCGCGCCCTCGAGGAGCTTCAGGAAGGTCTCGTGAACCAGCTGGGTCGGCTGGAGGGTCACGACGCCCCGCCGGTTCGCGAGCTGACGCTGCGCGAGCTCGTGCAGCTCGCGGTAGACCAGGGGCAGGAGGTCGTCGAGGGCCCCCGCCTCGCCGTCGCCCACGCGCCGCAGCATGTCGATGGTGTTCCTGCGGTCGGCCTCGCTCATCGCGCGGCCTCGCTCACGCCGTCGATCAGGCGACGAAGGGCGATCGTGTCGGGGTGCCCAGCACCGAGTTCGGCCTCGTGCTCGGCCAGCGCCGCTTCGAACTCGGTCGCGGCCTCTTCCAGCCGGCCCGCGCGGCGCAGCGTGCGGGCCAGCGCGGTCCGCAGTTCGACGGGATGCCGGCCTCCGCCGGAGTAGCGCTCGGCCCTGAGGCCCAGCGCCAGGCGGCGCAGTTCGATGGCGCCCTCGAGGTCCTGCCGCTTCTCGGCGAGGTCGGCATGGAGCGCCACGACGCCGGCGACGGGCGGCTCGTCCGGGGCCTCGGCGGGCCGCCAGAGCTCGAGCGCGATCTCCTCGGCCTCGTCGAGGCGATCGAGGCCGATCAGGCTCAGGGCGACCTCGACCCTGCAGGCGGCGATGTTCGGATTTCCGGGCGGCAGGGTCTTCAGGAAGATGGCGAGGGCATCCTCTGCCAGGCGCAGGCTCTCCTCGAAGTCTCCTTCGCGCTGGAGGAGCTGGGCCAGGGGGATCGCCAGCGCGGCGACGTTGATGTGCTCGGCCGGGAGGTGCTTCTTCGCCAGGGCGAGCGCGTCGCGGCGCATCGGCAGCGCCTCCTCGCGCCGACCCTGGAGGCTGAGGCAGCGCGCGAGCTCGTGCAGCATGAAGGCGTACTGCGGCGTGTCGCTCCGGCCGATCCTCTCGACGATCTGCAGGGCCTCTCGTCCTCGGGCTTCACCCTCGGTGTAACGGCCGAGCGAGTTGAGGCGACGGCCGTAGTTGTTGGTGATGACCGCCGCGCCCATGGTGTCGCGGCCGGCGACGAGGCGCATCGCCTCGCCCGAGAGCTGAAGGGCCCTGGCCTGATCCCGGCGGCGGGAGACGGCCGTCGCCAGACCGTCGAGCAGGGATGCCAGCCGCGCCGGATCGGTCTCGCCGGCCGACCCGCCGTGCAGGGGGATCGCCTTCTCGGCCAGGGCGACGGCCTTCTCGACGTCGTCGCGTCGAAGCGCGAGCTGAGAGAGGTTGAAGAGGATGCTCGATTCGGTCTCGTCGTCCTCGACGCCGCCGGCGAGGATGGCGAGCGCGCTCTCGAGGCAGTCCGCGGCGTCGTCCTGCAGGCCGAGTTCGACGTAGAGCCGCCCGAGCGAGCTGCGGATCGCCAGCTCGTTCTCGGGATGGGCGCCGAAGTTGTCCTCGATCGCGGCATCGGCGAAGCGCAGGGCGTCAACGACCGTCACGTCGAGTCCCTTCTCGTCCGGTTGGGCCATCGTGATGATGCCCGACATGAAGGCGGTCAGCGCATCGGCCTGACGCAGACGGTCGTCGGCCTTCTCGCGGGCCGCGCGCTCGGCGTCGCGTGCGGCC
>JBFIHP010000333.1:0-4541 GCA_041601735.1 Planctomycetota bacterium
GATCAGCGCGAGGCTGAACAGGCCGAGCCGCCTCGCGTCGGGTGCTCCGAGCGCGTCGCGACCGACGAAGCCCGGAGCCGCCGCCTGGATGAGCCCGTAACCGATGATCCAGAGGGCGAGGAAGCCGCCGACCTGCCAGAAGTCCCAGCCGAGCGCGCTGCCGAGGTAGAGCGGCAGCGCCAGCACGAACCAGGCGTCGCGCGAGGCGAAGAGGAAGAGCCTGGCGACCGCCAGCCAGTTCAGGCGGGCGTCCCGCGAGAAGAGCTGGCCGATGGCCGGCCGCTCCTCGCTGCGACCGGGGGCGCGGGGCAGGAGGGCCGTTGCCGTGAGCAGGGCCGCGGCGAGCAGGACGATCATCAGGGCCGCGGCGTCGGCGAAGCCGAGCGTCGACAACATCAGCCCGCCGAGGAAGAAGCCGGCGCCCTTGAGCGCGTTCTTCGAGCCGGTGAGGATCGCCACCCACTTCATGAGTCCCCGCTCGTCGCCCCGGGGAACCACCAGCTTGATGTAGCTCTTCGAGCTCATCTTGGTCAGGTCCTTGGCGATGCCCGACAGGCCCTGGGAGGTCATCAGCCAGGGGATCGTGAGCCGCGAGGCATCCACCACGAGCATCGAGCAGGCCGCGATCTGCAGCATGAGACCGGCGAAGAGCGTCGCCTTCAGGCCGAATCGCGCGCCCAGCCAGCCGCCGACGAAGTTGGTGACGACGCCGAAGGCCTCGTAGAGCAGGAAGAGCGAGGCGATCTCGAGCGAGCTGCGGCCGAGTTCGTGCAGGTGCAGGAGCACCAGCATGCGCAGCGCGCCGTCGGTGAGCGTGAAGGCCCAGTAGGCGCCGGTGACGGTCGTGTAGTCGCGCAGCGATCTCATCGCGAGAGTCGCGCTCCGACCATGGCCGCGAGCTCGACCATGCGGTTCGCATAGCCCCACTCGTTGTCGTACCAGACGAAGACCTTCACCAGAGTCGAGTCGGTCACGCGGGTCGAGAGCGCATCCACGACGCCGCTCCGCGGATCGCCGGCGTAGTCGCTGCTGACCAGGGGGCTCTCCTCGTAGCCGAGGATGCCGCTCAGTCGCTCGGAGTTCGCCGCCCGCGCGAGGATGCCGTTCACCTCCGCGACGGTCGTCGGCCGTGCCGCCTCGAAGACGAGGTCGGTCAGCGAAGCGTTTAGGACCGGGGCGCGCACGGCGATGCTGTCGAGGCGCCCCTTCAGTTCGGGGATGATCGTCGTGACCGCCGTCGCCGAGTTCGTCGAGGTCGGTACGAGGTTCAGGAGCGCCGATCGCGACCGGCGCGGGTCCTTGTGGGGGAGATCGTGGACGACCTGGGTGTTGGTCGGGTCGTGGATGGTCGTCACGAGTCCGTGACGGATGCCGATCTCGTCGTGCAGGACGCGGACGACGGGGGCGAGGCAGTTGGTCGTGCAGGAGGCCGCCGTGACGATCTCCTCGCTCGCGAGGTCGAAGGCGTCGTGATTGACGCCGACCACGATGTTCGGCACCTCGGACACGGGCGCCGAGACGACGACCCGGCGCGCACCGCCGCGGAGATGCGCGCCGACCAGATCCTTCCTGCGGAACCGGCCGCTACATTCGAGCACCAGTTCGACACCGAGTTCGGCCCAGGGGATCTCCTCCGGTCGCTCGAAGGCGCGGCGCGCGATCGTCTTGTCGCCGATCGCGAGGCCCGCGTCCGTCGCGGAGCATGGCTCCGAGAAGCGGCCCTGCACGCTGTCGCGTTCGGTGATGAGGGCGAGGGTCGCGTCGTCGCCGCGGACCTCGTTGATCGCGACGAATTCGACGTCGTCCCGGTTCCAGCCGGCTCGCAGCGCGAGTCGTCCCATGCGGCCGTAGCCGTTGATGCCGATCCTGATGCTCATGGTCGCTTCTCCCTGCTTGATCTTTGCCGCTCCTGCGTTCTCGGACAAGGCGCGCGACCTGAGGATCAGGAGTGCATCCGGGGAAGATCCGGTGCGGAGGCGATCACCTCGGCCTCGTGACCGGCGATCTCCGCGAGGCGGAGGCGCACGATCTCGCGGTCGAAGTACTTCTCGGCCAGCTGGACGTAGGAACCGTGATGCCGCGCTTCCGATGCCAGGAGACCGCGATAGAGCCGCGCGAGGTCCTCGTCCTCGAGGCCCTCGGCCAGGATCTGCATGCGCTCGCAGGAGCGCGCTTCGATCAGCGCACAGCAGAGAAGGGTGTCGAGGAGCCGCTCCGGTTCGCTCGTGCGGACCACCGTCATGAGCCGACCGGCGTAGGGGCTCGGCTTCTGCTTGCGGTAGGTGATGCCGCGGCGCTCGAGCTCTTCCAGCATGAGTTCGAAGTGCTGGAGCTCCTCGCGCGCGAGCTGCGAGAGCGGCTCCAGGAGCGCGGTTCGTTCGGGATAGCGGAAGATCAGGCTGAGCGCGGTCGAGGCCGCCTTCTTCTCGCAGTGGGCGTGATCGAGAAGGACCTCGTCGAGCCCGTCCAGGGCGCGGGCGAGCCAGTCCGGCGAGCTTTCGGAGGCGAGGTTGAGCATCGCCGCGACGATAGCCCCTCGGCCCGGGCCCGCCAAGTGGCGCCGCGCTGGCCTGCGGCGGGAGAGGCTGATAGCCTCTCCCGGGCGACCGATTCTCGCCCCACGCAATCCGGAGAAGAGACCCCATGAAGATCATCGCAAGCCTGCTCGTCCTCGTCGTCCTGGCCGCCTGCAAGGCCGAAACCCTCGAGCCCGCCGGCCCGACCGACTCCGGAGACGCCGCCGTCGAGAAGGATGCCGGCACCGAGCCCGCCGAAGAGCCGAAAGAGGGGCCCGACGCCGAGGGGACGCCCGCCATGGGTGTGCCGAACTTCGCCGGGCAAGAGGGCTGGGTCGAGGAGCAGACCACCTCGAACATGCGCCACGCTCAGTTCCGCCTGCCGAAGGTCGAGGGCGACGAGACCGACACCGAGGTCGTCGTCTTCTGGTTCCAGGGCGGCGGCGGCGACGTCGAGTCGAACTTCAGCCGCTGGTCGAGTCAGTTCGCCGGGCCCGACGGCGGTCCGGTCGTGTCTCGCATCTCCGACATGGAGGTCAAGGGGCGGCGCATCGATCTGATCGAGCTCGCCGGTTCCTACGCCGGCAGCATGGGGCAGGGCGGCGGTCCGGGCATGGCCATGGTCGGTGCCATCGTCGAGAGCGAGAAGGGTCCCTACTTCTGCCGGCTTCTCGGCCCCGAGAAGAGCGTGGCGAAGTGGAAGCCCAGCTACATGCAATTCCTCAACTCGGTCTACTGATCCGCCGGGTCGGTCACGCGGGAGCGTCGCTCTGACGGCGGAGCGGCCTTCGCGGGGCCGGAGTCGATTGCCGGCCGGTCGAGTCGGCTCTCCTCAGACGAGTTCGCGGTAGACCGCCTCGAGTTCGTCGAGCTCGCGCGCCACCGAGAAGCGCTCGCGGACGAAGGTGCGTGCGGAACTCGCCAGGGCCTCGCGGTCGGCGTCGCGCAGGCCTTCGAGGAAGCGCGCGAGCGACTCCATGCCGGCCTCGTCGTCATCGACGAGACAGGCGACCTCGGCCGGGGCGTCGCACAACATCTCGCGGTTGCCGGCGACCCGCGAGGCGACGACGGGTCGGCCGATGGCCAGGGCCTCGAGGACCGCGTTCGAGGCCCCCTCGTGGAGCGAGGCGTTGAGGAGGAAGTCGCAGCGCAACAGCGCCGCGCGCATGCCCTCGTGGTCGAGCACGCCGAGGTAGCGATCGGCCCGGGGGGGCGCCATCGCCTGCAGGAAGGACGCGAAGTAGTCGGCCTCGATCTCGGGCCCCGCGATCTCGAGCGAGGTCGTCAGTCCCCGTCGGCGCATCTCGTCCACCCAGCGCAGGGCCGCGAGCTGTCCCTTCACCCTGCGGATACCGCCGGCCATCAGGCCCTGCAGGCCTCCCGGCCGCGGCGCCGGTGCGGTCTCGTCGATCTCGACGCCGCGGCGGACCAGTCGGAAGGGTGCGGCGTCCGGCACCGATGCGCGCAACCGCTCGCCGTCCGCAGCGAAGGGACCGACGATGCGGGCGGCCTTCTCCAGGACCTCGCGCGCCCGCGGGTCCGGGCGGCCGTCGGGCCCGCCGTTGAGATCGGTGCCGCCGAGACTCACCACCACGGGCCGCCCGCGCTCGCCGCAGGCGAGCGCCGCCGGACCGCAGTGCACCGCGTGATGGGCATGGACGAGATCGACGTCCTTGCAGCCGTTCGCGGCATCCGCGGGGACCAGGACGCGGATCTGGTGCCCGCGCTCCTCGAGGCCTCGGCGCCAGCGCTCGACGGTGACGAGATTGCCGCGCGCGGCGCTGGCATGAGCCGGCGCGAGGAGCAGGACCCTCATCCGAGGTCTCCGAAACGACAGGGCCGGTAGCCCCAGCTTCCGAGCCGTCTCAGAAGCTCGCCGCGCCGCAGGGTGTCGGCCTCGCAATCCCGCGCCTCGCTCTCGGTGAAGGACGTTCCGATCCGCCGGCCGGGGTGCACCATCCACTCCGTCCCGCCGGGGTCGGGTCGCTCGAGGTGAGCGACGGAGCCCTCCTCGGCGGCCTCCGA
>JBFIHP010000334.1:0-4522 GCA_041601735.1 Planctomycetota bacterium
GCCATGCCGTTGCCCGCGTCGATCACGGTCTTCATGGTGAGCGGCAGGTCGACGAAGCGCGCGACGTGATCGACGTAGGCCTCGGTGACGCTGCGATCGGTCCGCTTGCCGATCTTCGCCACCGGCGCGGGCTGCGGGTTCTTGCAGGCCTTCTCCATCTCGCCGATGCCGGTGTCCTGGCCGACCGGGACGCAGTCCCTGCGGCAGAACTTCATGCCGATGTAGGCCGCCGGGTTGTGCGAGGCCGTGACCTGCACGCCGCCGTTGACGCCGAGACTGCCGATCGCGAAGTAGGTCATCGGCGTCGAGGCCAGACCGATGAAGATCACGTCGGCGCCCTGCTCCATCGCCCCGGCCATGAAGGCCTCGGCGATCGAGGGCGCACAGTCGCGCATGTCGTGACCGACCGCGATGGGGCCGCCGCCCACCAGCTTCACGAAGGCGGCGCCGATCTTCTTGGCGAGGACCTCGTCGATCTCCTTGCCGTAGATGCCGCGGACGTCATAGGCCTTGAACACGCTCATCGTCTGTCCTCCAGTTCGACGGCGAGAGCGCGCTCGACGTCGGCGTCATCGATGTCCTTGTGGGTCACCATGCGGATCAGGTCGTCGTCCAGCGCGAGCGCGAGGACGTCGCGACGGGCGCAGGCCTCCTGGAAGGCCCGCGCGCGGCCGGGGAGCCGCATGTAGAGCAGATTCGTCTCGGGCGTGACCACCTCGAAGCCCTCGGGCCGCGCGGCGAAGCCCTCGGCGAGCCTCCGGGCGCGGCGGTGGTCGTCGACGAGCCGCTCCCGACCGTCGCGCAGCGCGACGAGCCCGGCCGCGGCGATCACGCCGGCCTGGCGCATGCCGCCGCCGAAGAGCTTGCGCACCCGTCGGGCCTGCCGGATGAAGTCGGCGGAGCCGAGGAGAAGGGTCCCCACCGGCGCGCCGAGCCCCTTCGAGAGGCAGCAGCTGATCGAATCCGCCCGGGCCGCGAAGTCGGCGAGCGCGGTGCCGCTGGCCGCCGCCGCGTTGCCGATGCGAGCGCCGTCGAGGTGCATCTTCAGGCCGTGGCGATCGCAGAAGGCGCGGGCCTCGTCGAGGTAGGCGAGCGGCAGGACGGCGCCGCCCGCGGCGTTGTGGGTGTTCTCGAGCACGAGCAGCCTCGTGACCGGGTAGTGCTGGTCGTCGCGACGCACGAGCGCGGCCGCGCGCTCGAGGTCGATTTGTCCGCGCTCGCCGGCGACGGTGCGCACCTGCAGGCCCGAGAGCTGCGCCAGCCCGCCCTGCTCGAAGAGGAAGACGTGGCTCCCGGCCTCGAGCAGCACCTCCGAGTCGCGCGCGCAGTGGACGCGGCAGGCGATCTGGTTGGCCATCGTGCCGGAGGGCACGAAGACCGCGGCCTCCTTGCCGAAGAGCGAGGCGCCGTAGGCCTCGAGTTCGCGCACCGTCGGATCGTCGCCGAAGACGTCGTCGCCGAGCGGCGCGCTCGTCATCGCCTCGATCATCGCCGGGCTCGGCCGGGTGACGGTGTCGCTGCGGAAGTCGGCCTTGCCCTGGTAGCTCATGCGCGCGCTCTCAGAGGATCCCGGCGATGCGCTCGAGCGCCTTGGCGATGTTCTCGGTCGAGTTGGCGAAGCTGAGCCGGAGGAAACCCTCGCCGTACTTGCCGAAGGCCGTGCCGGGCAGCACCGCCACGCCCGCCTCCTGGAGGATGCGGTCGGAGAGCTGGCGCGACGAGATGCCCGTGCCCTCGATGTTCGGGAAGACGTAGAAGGCGCCGCCGGGCTCGATGCAGCGGAAGCCCGGGATCGCGTTCAGGCCCTTGACGATGAACTTCCGCCGCGAATCGAACTCCTTCAGCATCGCATCGACCGGGCTCTGGTCGCCGGTGAGCGCCTCGACGCCGGCGATCTGGGTGAAGCCGGCGACGCAGGAGTTGTAGTTGATCGCGATCTGGGTGAGCTTCTGCGCGAGGGCCTCGGGCATGACGCCGTAGCCGAGGCGCCAGCCGGTCATCGAGTAGGTCTTGCTGAAGCCGTCGAGGATGCAGGTGCGCTCGAGCATGCCGGGCACCTTGGTGATCGAGAAGAAGTCGCCGCCGCCGTAGACCATGCGCGAGTAGATCTCGTCGGCGAGCACGAAGACGTCGCGCTCCTTGGCGATCTCGGCCACCTCCTCGAGGAGCTTGCGCGGCAGCGAGCCGCCGGTCGGATTGCCGGGCGAGTTGAGGATGATCAGCTTCGTGCGATCGGTCACCAGCGAACGCACGGTGTCGGCGTCGAAACCGAAGCCCTTGTCCTCCAGCAGCGGCAGCGGAACGGCGGTCGCGCCGAGGAACTGGATCATCGACTCGTAGATCGGGAAGCCCGGGTTGGGATAGATGACCTCGTCGCCTTCCTGCACGAGGGCCTGCATGAGATAGGACATGCAGGGCTTCGCGCCCGGGAAGACCACGACGTTCTGCGGACCGACCGTGATGCCGCGGGTCTCGCTGATGTAGTTCGCGATCGCCTCGCGCAGCTGCGGCAGGCCGGCGGCGGGACCGTAGTGGGTCCAGCCGTCGCGCAGGGCCTTCACGCCGGCCTCGACGATGTTCTCCGGGGTGTCGAAATCGGGCTCGCCGATCTCGAGATGCACGATGTCGCGACCCTGGGCCTCGAGGGCCTTGGCGCGGGCGAGGACTTCGAAGGCGCTCTCGGTGCCGAGGCGCTTCATGCGGTCTGCGAAACGGATGGTAGTCACGGCTTTTCTCGGAGGAGCCCGAGGCCTTCAAACCCCGGGACAGACTGGCTTTGCGGAAACTGGTCTTGATGCGGCCGGGCCGGTGCCCGAGGATAGCCAGCCCCGTCAGGACCGTCAACCGAAGGAGAGCCCGATGGAAGTCTCGAAGGGCTGCGCCACCCTGCTCACATCGGAGCCCGAGGCGCTCCTCACCTTCTATCGCGACACCCTGGGCCTCCAGGTCCGTCTCGAGGGTCCGCGCTTCAGCGAATTGAGCAGCGCCGGTGGTTTTCGAGTCGCGATCATGCGACAGGATGCCGCGTCCGCGCCGCCGACCGGCGCCGCCCTGGGCTTCGCCGTCGCCGACTGGGCCGGTGCCCGCGAGACCCTGCGTAGGTCGGGTCTCCTCGACCGCGAGGAGGAGGACCCGACCTCCGGCGTCCGCCTCCTCTGATCCCCCCCTACGGTGCCAGGCACTTTCCGCCGCGTTTTGCCCTCATTCGGTGCCACCCTAATCGTCCTCGTCGTGCGATTGCTTCGCCTCCGACGACATGCGAGGGTGGCACCGAATGAGGGCAAAACGCGGCGGAAAGTGCCTGGCACCGTATGTGGGGGGCGTGATGCAGCGCAGGAGGATCAGTTCGGGGTCGAGCTTCGAGGAGACGATCGGCTACTCGAGGGCGCTCGTTGCCGGCGATTTCGTCTTCGTCTCGGGGACGACCGGCTTCGACTACGCGACCATGACGATCGAGGACGAGGTCGTCGCCCAGTGCGAGCAATGTCTCGCCAACATCGAGGCGGTGCTGCGCGAGGCCGGCTCCGGCTTCGCGGACGTCGTGCGCGTCACCTACATCCTGCCGGCGGCCGCGGACTTCGAGGCCTGCTGGCCGGTCCTGCGTCGGGCCTTCGGCGAGGTCCGCCCGGCTGCCACCATGATCGAGGCCGGGCTGGTCGATCCGCGCATCAGGATCGAGATCGAGGTCACCGCGCTGAAGTCCCGCTGATCGCGGTCGAGGATGGCCGACGCAGGGACGGCAGTCCGCCCGTCCCGGGCAGGACAGGCTGCGTCCAACGTCTGCCCCGAGGCCCGACGCGCTGCATCTAGCGGAGCTCGTCGTGGCGCTGTGGCCGGCCTTCGAGGGGCCGGAGGGTCATGGCGGAGCCGAGCACCTCGAGGACCTCGACCCGGCCGACCAGGCGGTTGTTGCGGGTGAGGGCGAGGCGCATGCCGGGGTGCACGTCGGCGTCAGGGGCGACTCTCGCGAAGGCGATGTTCTGGTCGGCGTCGCGGCCGAGGATGCGGCCGATGCGGGTCCGCCGCGGCAGGGGTTCGATCTCGACGTTCACCACGAGTACGAGTTCCTCGCGCGCCTCGCGCTCGGTGCCCTCGCTGCCGGGGAAGGGCAGGCCGCGCACCACCAGGCCGACGTCGTCGGGGCCGAGCAGGATGCGCTCGTTGCGCCAGCGCCGCGTCGCCAGCTCCGGTTCGAGGACCTCGTGGCGATTGCCGAGGAGCTCGACCTCGCGCTTCGGCACCGGTCGGACGAGCACGCCCAGGCCGAGGTCGAGCGCGAGCGCGAGCTGGCGGGCGCCGGGCAGGAGGAAGCCGGCCGCGCTGCCCTGCGCGCCCTCGAAGACGCTGCCGAGGACCGGCAGGACGACCTCGCCGTCCTCGAGCCTCGCCACCTCGTAGCGGCGCACGAAGCGGAGCTCGTCGAGCTTCTTCTCGTAGCGGCGGTCGAGTTCGACCAGGTCGAAGTCGAGGCGATTGAACTCGCGGGCCGAGCTCTCGACCAGCTCGTCCTCGAGCGCCTTCA
>JBFIHP010000335.1:0-4514 GCA_041601735.1 Planctomycetota bacterium
GGATGTCGGCGTCGTCGGGGATCACGAGGCCCTCGCCTCGCGGCTCCAGCGGCAGGAGTTCGAAGCGGTCGAGCTGGATGAAGGACGAGACCGTGGGCAGCGCTCTCTCCTGGTGCCCGCCGACGAGGTAGACCCGCTTCCTGTCGCTGGCGACGACGGCCCGCAGGCCGTGCAGGAGATTGCGCTCCACGTAGTCCCCCCGGACCTTCGGCGCCCGGAACTGGAGCGCGTCCGGACCGCCGAGGTCGAGGTCGTAGAAGGAATGGAGCGGGATCGTCTTCTTCGCCTTCGTCCTGAGGTTGTAGAAGACGACGTGATTCAGGAACTGACCCTTGCCCAGTTCGAGCCGACGTTGCCAGGCGGTCGGTTGCTCACGCTCGCGGTCGGCGCTCGCGGTCCGGTAGACGAGCCGGGTGTTGAGCTCGAGCAGCTCGTTCACGAGGAAGCCGACGTTCGTCGCCAGCCCCTCGACGAAGGGGGCGTAGTAGTTCTGCAGGAGGCCGCTGTCGTAGGTCGTGTCGGCCAGACGCTTGCGGGCGCGCGTCCGCATGGCGTCGTCGATGCCGTGAACCAGATAGATCTCGATCGGGTCCTCGATCGAACGTACGAACCCGCGGGTGGCGTCCTCGAGACTGAGCGCCGCGTTGCGGGTCAGGTCGAACCTGACGTCGTGGTCGCGACTCCACCGCCAGGCGCCGTAGTTGACGAAGATCGTCACCACGATCGCCATCAGGGACAGGAGCATGACGTTGGCCGCGATGCGCGAGCGCACGCCTCGATTCATCGCCTCGGGTCGGCCGCGATCGTCGCTCAGCGCCATTTGCGCACCTCCACGATCCGAACCGTCCAGAACAGGAGCAGCAGCGTGACGCTCACCTGGAGCAGGATCTGGCGGAGATCGACGAGACCCGACACGGCGGTCTGCACGTGCCGGCCGAGATCGACGTAGGAGAGGACGTTCCAGGCCCTGCCGCCCTCCTCGAAGAGGGTCCTGAGCTGCCCGAGCGAGTACAGGGCCATGTTGCCCAGGAAGGCGAAGAGCGCGGCCCAGAGCTGCTGGCTCACCAGCGCCGAGGCCATCAGGCCGATGGCGAGCTGGATGAAGGCCACGGTCGCGAAGCCGAGCGTGGTCGCGCCGAGCTGACCCCAGTCCACGGGAGCCTCGAAGAAGAGCGCGAGCACCAGGTGTGCCAGCCAGAAGGGCGCGAAGAAGGAGGTGAAGACGACCACGGCGCCCAGGTACTTCGCGAGCACGACCTGCCAGTCGTCCACCGGCGCGGTCATCAGGAGTTCGAGCGAGCCCGAGCGCTTCTCCTCGGCGAAGAGCCTCATGGTCAGAAGCGGCGCGAGGGTGAGCGAGAGCCAGAAGATGAAGCCCGACGAACCGAGCAGCGCCCGGCGCAGATCGAATCCCCCGGCCTCGATGGCGCCGAAGAAGAAGAAGCCGGACGCCGCGGCCACGGCGGCCAGGAGGGCGTAGTAGCCGAAGGAGAGGAAGCTCGCGGCCAGCTCCCGCCGCGTCAGGATGAGGAGCGCGGTCATGATCGCTCCTCCCGGTCCTTGCCGATCAGCTGCAGGAAGGCTCGCTCGAGCCCGTCCTCGGCGGAACGGAGTTCGAGCACGTCGAGCCCGGCCGCGACCAGGGCCGCCACGAGACCGGCGCGACCGTTCTCGCGGTCCCTGCTCTCCAGTCGGCCCGAGAGCCCCTCCTCGCCGGGCACGAGCTCACCCCGGAGCGTCAGTCCCTCCTGCGCCGCGATCACGGCGGCGGCCGCGGCGGCATCGCCGCGCAGGCGGAGTTCGAAACGATCGATCTCGCCGCCGCGCTTCAGCTCCTCGATGCCGGCCCGGGCCACGACCTTGCCCGCGTTGATGACGACCGCGCGATCGCAGGTCGCCTCGATCTCGGGGAGGATGTGCGAACTCACGAGGACGGTGTGCTTGCCGCGGAGGCCGCGGATGAGTTCGCGCACGTCGCGGCGCTGCGACGGGTCGAGGCCGGAGGTGGGTTCGTCGAGGATGAGGATCTCGGGATCGTGCACCAGGGCATCGGCCAGTCCGACGCGCTGGCGGAGGCCCTTCGACAGGGTTTCGATCAGGCTGCGTCGCCGCGCCTGCAGATCGACCAGGCCGAGCGCGCGATCGACCGCCGACTTCAGGGCGCCGCCGCCCGCGACGCCCTTCAGGCGCGCGCGATAGCGCAGGAACTCCTCCACCCGCATGGCGCCGTAGAGCGGCACCGACTCGGGGAGGTAACCGATCTCGCGCCGGACCGCCTTCGACTCGAAGACCACCTCGTGCCCCGCCAGGGTCACGGTGCCGCTCGTCGGCGGGATGAAGCCCGCGAGGATGCGCATGGTCGTGGTCTTGCCGGCGCCGTTCTCGCCGAGCAGGCCCACGGACTCGCCTGCGGCGACGTCGAAACCGATGCCGCGCAGGGCCTCGAAGGCCCCGTAGCGCTTGAAGAGGTTGCGGACCTCGATCATCCCGGTGTTCACCCTCCGCTGGAGCGCCGGAACTTAACAAGGCAGAGTGCGAGAGTGAACGAAGATTCGACGGAAAGCCCGCCGGGGTCAGGAGATCGAGCGAAAGCGCACGTCACCTCCTCGTCGTGCAGGTCTCGTGCCGCGGGGTCGGACCCGTCGTGAAGAAGACCGGGAGTCGCGGGGACTCCCGGCCTTCCTTCATTGCGGACCAGAGCGGGGGCTCAGTTCTTCACGGTGAAGTCGGCGTCGATGACGTCGTCGTCGTCCTTCTTGCCGCCACCCTCGGCGGCGCCGGCCTCGGCCTCCTCGCCCTTCCCCGCCTGCTCCTCCTTGTAGAGGATCTCGGCGAGCTTGTGGCTGGCGGTCATGAGCGCGTCGAGCGACTTCTCGATCGCGGCCTTGTCGCCCGACTCGATCTTCGCCTTGAGGTCGTCGCGGGCCGTCTCGATGGCCGTGCGATCGGCAGCCTCGAGCTTGTCGCCGTGCTCCTTCAGGTTCTTCTCGACCTCATGGACCATCATGTCGGCCTTGTTCTTGAGCTCGACGGCCTCGCGCTTCTTCTTGTCCTCCTCGGCGTTGTCCTGGGCCTCGCGGGTCATCTGGGCGATCTCGTCCTCGGAGAGTCCCGACGACGAGGTGATGCGGATGTCCTGCTGCTTGCCGGTCGCGGAGTCCTTGGCCGTTACGTGCAGGATGCCGTTCGCGTCGATGTCGAAGACGACCTCGATCTTGGGCATGCCGCGGGGGGCCGGCGGGATGCCGGTCAGATCGAAGCGTCCGAGCGTCCGGTTGTCGCCGGCCATCTCGCGCTCACCCTGGAGCACGTGGATGCTCACCGTGGTCTGGTTGTCATCGGCCGTCGAGAAGGGCATCGACTTGCGGGTCGGGATCGTCGTGTTGCGCTCGATGATCTTCGTCATCACGCCGCCGAGGGTCTCGATGCCCAGCGAGAGCGGGGTCACGTCCAGCAGCACGACGTCGTCGCGCTCGCCGGCGAGGATTCCGCCCTGGATCGCCGCGCCGAGCGCCACGACCTCGTCCGGGTTGACGCTGCGGTTGGGCTCCTTGCCGAAGACCTTCTTGACCAGCTCCTGCACCGCCGGGATGCGGGTCGAACCGCCGACGAGGATGACCTCGCTGACCTCGCCCGGCTTCAGGCCGGCGTCCTTCAACGCCCGCTCGCAGGGCTTGCGGGTCCGCTCGACCAGATCACCGGTGAGCTTGTCGAACTGGGCCCTGGTGAGCGTCCGCTGCAGGTGAAGGGGACCGCTCTGGTTGGCGGTGATGAAGGGCAGGTTGATCTCGGACTGCGTCGTGGTCGAGAGCTCGCACTTGGCCTTCTCACCGGCCTCCTTCAGCCGCTGGAGCGCCATCTTGTCCTGGCGCAGATCGACGCCCTGCTCCTTCTTGAACTCCTCGGCGAGCCAGTGGACGATCGTCTCGTCGAAGTCGTCGCCGCCGAGATGCGTGTCGCCGTTGGTCGAGAGCACCTCGAAGGTCATGCCGGTCTCGTCATCCGACGAGACGTCGACGTCGAGGATCGAGATGTCGAAGGTGCCGCCACCGAGGTCGTAGACCGCGATCTTGCCGCCCTTGGACTTCTCGATACCGAAGGCCAGCGCCGCGGCGGTGGGCTCGTTGATGATGCGGACGACCTCGAGTCCGGCGATGCGGCCGGCATCCTTGGTGGCCTGGCGCTGCGAATCGTTGAAGTACGCCGGGACCGTGATGACGGCCTTCTCGACCGGCTCGCCCAGGTACTTCTCGGCGGTCTCCTTCAGGGCGCGGAGGATCTTCGCCGACAGCTCCGGCGGCGCGTAGGTCTTGTCGTTGATCTCGACCTTCACGAGCTCGTTGCCGCCGCCGACCACCTTGTAGGGGACCATCTTCTCCTCGTCCGCGACCTCGCTGTGCCGGCGGCCCATGAAGCGCTTGATCGAGAAAATCGTGTTCTGGGGGTTGGTCACCTGCTGGTTCTTGGCGCGCGTGCCGACCAGCCGCTCACCCTTCTCCGTAAAGGCCACGACC
>JBFIHP010000336.1:0-4514 GCA_041601735.1 Planctomycetota bacterium
CGACCGCGATCCCCGCGAGCGGGGCGATGAAGAAGGACGCGACCGCGAATGCCGCGCAGAGGCCGCTCAGCAGGCGATCGCCCGGACGCGTACCGCGCCGCAGATCGAGCCCGAGACGCACGAGGGTCGCGAGGAGCAACAGCGCCGCCGTGACGTCGAGCACCGGGAGGGCCGCATAGGCGACGGCCGCCCCCTGGAATTCGTCGCCGGGGACGGCGCCGGTAGACTCGACCTGACGGATGAGCCCCCTGAGGATCAGGACCAGGAAGCTCAGGGATTCCAGCGCCAGCATGCGGCCGAGAAGACGGGATGAGCGGTCCTGCGTCGTCATCATCGATTCAGGGCATGCTCAGGCGCAGCAGGCGATCGAGATCGCCGTCGACGTCACGGGCGAGGAGGTAGACCTCATCGCGCCCGTCGCCGTCGAGATCGCCGCGCGGGGCGTCGAAGGGGTCCGCCCAGTGGCCCTGATCGAGCACGAGATCGGGCGCCGATACGAGTTCCTTCCAGTCGTCGCCTTCGCGTTCGAAGAGGGCGAGCCGGCCGTTGCGCGTCCCGAGGATACGCGCCCGACCCTCCCTGTGGCCGAGGACGAGCAGCGGCGCCCGGAAGCGGACGCGCCGCACGTTTCGGGTCAGGGCGATCTCGCAGGGGAGCTGCAGGCCGAGACTCCAGGAGGCCGAGGGCGCGAAGTCGCCGTCCTCGCGCTGCAGACGACAGTAGAGGCGGACGGGGAGGCTGCGTTCCCGCATGACGTTGACCTGGGCGACGACGTTCATCCGGCTCATCGTCAGCACGAGGAGATCGAGCCGGCCGTCGCCATCGACGTCCTCGAGGAAACGCCAGAGCGCGTGACCGCCGACGTTGAAGATCTGATCGGGCTCGCGGCCCTCGCCCTGCGCCCGACCGCGCCCGCGATAGACGAAGACGTAGCCGCCGCCGGTGTCGAGGTGGATCATGTCGGCGAGGCCGTCGCCGTCCAGGTCCCGGACGAGGGGCGGCACGCGCTGGTCGAAGCGAACGACCTCGGTGGACTCGGCGGCGGGGGCGAGCCCCCAGACGACGCTCTCCACCTTCGCCATGTCGGGCGCGAGCGCGCGGAGCATGAAGCGCGAGCCGTCGCGATAGAGGATGTCCGCGCCAGGCCTGCCGTCACCCTCGACGAAGGCGAAGAAGGGCGCGATCATGCGCGCGCTCATCTCGTAGCCCAATCCCCAGCCGAGGCTCTGTTCGCTGGCCACCGCGGCCGGGAGGACGAAGCTCTCGCCGTCGATGCCGACGTCGAAGCCCTCGAGCCTGGGCCGGACGACGTAGTCGATACCTCCCGAACTGCGCACGAAATCACGCGGCTCCGGTGCCGCCGTCGCGTTGCCGCGAAAGAGACTCACGCCGGGCAGGATCGACGGGGCGGGCCGCTCCGCATCCGGTCCGACGAAGGGAACCCGGATCCGTCCGGCCGATGACTGCATCTCGAGGCGGGCGCCGTCCGGTCCGACCACGCGCGTCCAGGCGAAGACGCCGCTCGGGAGCGGGGCCTCGGCCAGCACCCGGGCTTCCGGGCCCGGGTCCATGAGGCTCACGCGGCTCTCGCCCTGGACGAGAAGGCCCTCCGGGACGACCCGGATCGAACTCAGTCCCTGTCCCAGGGCGAGGGTTCGGACCGCGATCTTCGCCTGTGCCGCGCCTGGCCCGGCGAGCGCGAGAACGCAGGCGATCACGATGCTGTGGACGGCTCCCTTGGTCATCTCCACTCCCGGCTGACGGCATGCAGGCCCCCGATGATGCGCGATCGCGGCCCGGACCGAAAGGCGGTCAGGGGAGGATCAGGGTCCTCCAGGCCGCCACGGCCTCGGCCTGGTTCTCGGCCGGCTCGCGCTCGTTCCAGCCCAGGAGACTGCCGCGCCACTCCTGGAGGAGCTCGGCGAGTTCGGCCTTCTCGTGGCCGGCGCCCTCGGTGAGGACCCGCATGAGCAGCTCGCCCGAGCCCCCGTCCTTCTCGCCGTTGCGCACCAGCGCGAAGGCCGCGGTGAGCCGAAGACGGTCGGAGGCGCGCGGATCGGCGAGCAGGGACCGGATGCGGTCCTCCGCGCCGGAGATGCCCCGGCGACCGAGCGCCCGCACGGCGGCGATCACGACCGAGGGGTCGCGGTCCTCGAGGGCGCGCACCAGCGCGCTCCGCCCGCCGTCTTCGGCCTGACCGATGGCCTCGGCCGCGCGGCTCCGGACCGGCGCGGCGGGGTCCTTCTCCAGCCGCTCGACGATCGGTTCGAGCGCCGAGGGCCGGTCCATCATCGCGAGGGCCTGGACGGCGTAGGCGCGGAGCTGCTGGTTGTCGCGCCCGAGCGCGGGGTCGTCGAAGGCGACCCGGATGTGCTCGACGGCGAGTTCGCCCATCCTGGAGAGGTCGCGTCTGGCCTGCTCCATGAACAGGAACTGGTGCTGGCCGAGTACCGCGACGAGGAAGCGGACCCGACGATCGAGATCGGCATCCTGACCCTTGCGCGGCAGCTCGCGCGGCGGCTGCGGCGCGGTCGCGAGCCAGGCCTTCCAGCGCTCGATGGCCTCGGCCTTGAGCTTGAAGCCCCGGTCGGTGTCAAAGCCGAAATCCCGGCCCGAGATGCGCTTCAGGAGGGCATTCGCCGTCTCGTTCTCGAAGGCCTTGCCCTCGAGCCCCGCCACCAGGACGGGGAGCCCTTCGGTCGAACCGAGCTTCCAGAGCGCGGCGGCCGCGTGGTTGCGGACGACGGGGTGACGATCGTTCAGGGCCGAGAGCAGGTCCGGCAGCGCCTGGAGCTCGCCGAGGCGCTCGAGCGCGATGATCGCGGTCCAGCGGATCTCGGCCCGTTCGTCGGGGCCGCCGAAGGGGCTCTCCTCGACGTGATAGCCGAGATGGGAATCGTCGGGCACGGTGATGAAGGCCTGCTGGCTCCGGTCCTTCATGACCCGGAACAACGCCTCGATCACCTCCTGCGGGCAGGGCGCGACCAGCGAATCGACGAGGTCGAGACGCTCGTCGAGGTCGCCCTCCTCGTCGGCGATGATCGCGGCGCGCGGATCGACGACGGAGGCGCTCCGGGTCTCCTCGTCGGCGCAGGCGCAGAGGAGGAGCAGCGCGACCGGGAGCAGCGCCCGGCGAAGGTCAGAAGTCGAGATCGATAGCGGCCATCGTGACGGCATCGGCGTTGCTCATGTAGGGCTGCAGCTTGTAGTAGAGCCGGAGCTCGAGTCGGCCCGACCCCAGCTCCGGGAGATCGAACCAGATCAGCCTCGTCTCGCCGGCTGCAAGCTGGGTCGAGTCCTCGTAGAACACCTTGCGGCCGGGATTGAAGAGAGGCAAGAGCCGGACCTGGGCCAGCTCGAGTTCGAAGTCCTTCTCGGCGACGCGATCGCGGAGGACCTCGCCCGCGCGGTCCTTGAAGGGATTCACGAGTTCGAACTCGTGACGATAGGGGTTGCGGAACCGGGTGAGCCGGATCTCCGGCCCGGGCTCGCCGGTCTTCGGCACGAAGCGGGCGTAGACGTCCACGGCGCGATGGCGTTCGTCGGCGGGCAGGTTGTGACCGGTGCCGCTGTTGGTGACGTCGATCAGCACGCGGCGCGTCGAATCGGCCTTCTCGCCGGGATCGAAGTCACGGCCGCTCATCTCCCGGATCGCGACGCTCATGGCCTCGCCCGCATCGATCCGTGCGGCGCGGAAGGTGCCGGCCGACCGCAGCATCGCCTCGTCGTGGGCGCCGTGGAAGGCGTGGCCGCGATGCTTCGTTCGCGTCGAGCCCCGGGTCGGCGGCCCCTCGGTCCAGGGCATGTGACAGTCGTTGCAGTCCTGGTAGTCCGGTCCCTCGACGGCGAAGCGCGACCGCAGCCAGTCCTGTTCGACCTTGTGCTGGTCGTGGCAGGGCGAGCAGAGCCGCATCTCGGCGATCGGCTCCCAGGTGACGGGCTGGCAGGGCGCGCCGGCCGCGGCCGGAGAGAGTTCGTTCGCGGTCAGCATCGCGTTCTGGAACTTGTGGCAGGTGAAGCAGTTCACCCCGTCCTCGCGCCGGTCCTCGCGTTCGAGCGGGCGCTTGCCGAAGCCCACCTCGAGCATCGGTCGCGGCGCGTGGCAGGGGATGCAGTCCTTGTTGCGGAAGTTGTCGGAGAGCTCCTTGCGGCGCGGCTCGGGATTGAGCCAGGAGTACCAGTGATGCGAGCCCTTCCACTCGTCGTGGATCTCGCGATGGCACTCGGCGCACTGCTCCGAGGAGACGAGCTCGAGCGGCGGCAGGCCGGAGACGTCCGGCATGACGACCTCGTCGGAGACGGGGGCCGGTTCGGAATCCGGCGCCTTGCCGATCTCGCGATAGGCCAGCCAGGCCAGGGCGACGAGCGAGAGCGCCGCCAGCAAGCGCAGGGTCGAACTCATCGACTCTTCTCCTCCCCTTCGACACAGCGGAGCTCCTCCGGGCCGCGAACGGCGATCTCCTCGCCGAGGCCGATCGACGTCGGCGCGCGCAGCTCCAGTCGCGCGCCGTCGA
>JBFIHP010000337.1:0-4510 GCA_041601735.1 Planctomycetota bacterium
AGGCCGCTCACCCAATGCGACGGGATCGGCTGGTAGAAGAGCCTCGTCACGACGCGCAGGCGCTCGGCACCGCCCGCGGGGACGTCATAGTGGACGACGTCGCCCCCGGCCTTGAAGTCCGCGTCGCCGCCGATTCCCACGGGTTTCGTGCGCTCCGCCATCGGACCGTCGGGACGCCAGCCGGCCGGCAGGAGGCGGTTGTCCTTGCCGTAGCTCGCCATGGCCGAGAGCAGCGTGGTCGGCTTGCCGTCCTCGTCGAGCGCGATCGCCTCCCAGACCGCGACGTCGGTCGGCCCGGCGACCCGGTCCACGTGAGGCAGGCCGAGTTCGTTCTCGATCCCGATGATCGAGCCGCGCTCGTCCACGGCGCCGGAGACGAAGATCCGCTCGCGGCCGTCGAAGACCTCGACCATGAGCCAGAGCCGGCGCGAGGGATAGCCGGTGGGCAGCTTGTGGCCGGTCATGTTGACGACGCGGACGTCGAAGCGGGCGCGACCGTCCTCGATGCGGGCGTTTTCGAAGAAGGTCTGGGCGGTCTTCTCGGCCAGCTGCTTGCGGGTCGCGAGCGCGCCGCGTCTGAGGTCGGCGGCCGTGGCCTCGACGCCCAGTTCCTCGCGGTGCTCGGCCAGAAGATCGAGCATGAAGGCGTTGCCGCCGAAGAAGGCGTGCCCGCGATACCCGGGCCGCGCCTTGATGTTGAAGTCGCCGCCGAAGGGGGCCCGGGCGATCCGCGTGGGGCCGTATTCCGGCATGTGGCACTCCTGGCAGGTCCGGCCGTCCTCCCCGGCGAAGCTGCTGTTCAGCCACTCGACGTAGGGGCCCTGCTCGAGGAAGGGCGCGGCCTCGGGGGCGTGACGCGTCTCGAGGGTGTGACAGGAGCCGCAGAGGCCGGCGTCGCGGATGTGCGGGCCATGGGTCGGCGTGAAGGCCGAGTGCATGCGCATCGGGCCGGGGACCGGATCGGCGAAGGGCCCGTAGATCACCCGACCGGGCCGGATGTCGAGGTTGCCGGAGAAGGACTCGGGCTTGCCCAGATTGTCGGGGCGAGCCTGGTGGCAGACCGTGCAGGAGACCCCGTCCACCGCGAGATGCTGATCGGCCAGCTCGCGGACCGGTTGCGGCGCGAAACCGGCGATCCGGGCCGTGTGATGGGCCATCGGAGCGTGGCAGCGGATGCAGAGGCTCTGGATCTCGGCCGCCTGCTCGGGCTTCGTCTCGATCTCGCGGGCCACCTGGGCGCGCCAGTAGGGGTCGCGGAAGGCGTTGGCCATCATCGTGGACTGCCACATACCGTGCGGCGAGATGTCCTCGCCCAGGGGCCCGCGCATTGCGACGGCGATCTCCGTCGCGCTGTGACAGAGGGCACAGCCGTCGCCCGTGGCGAAGACCGGATTGGCCGCCGAGGGGCGCCCGCGCGCGGGTCCTCGGCCCCAGACGGGATCGTCGGGCATGCCCTCCTGGGCCGCCGCGGTGGCGGCGCAGACGAGAACGAGGGCGAGACGGAGCAGGGGAGTGGAGCGATTCATTTCGGTTTTCCTCGGCCGACATCCTGCCCTCTGAAGTCGCCGTGACAAGACTTGCGACGAGATGACCGCTGGGGGAAATCGCCCTCCGGGTTGGGGGATTGTCCTGATTGACAGGTCGGTCCCGAGAAGAGAAGAAGGCCTCATCAACCGTTTGATCGCTCTCCGGGCACGCGAAGGTCCTTCGCGCGTGGGGAACGGCTTTTGCGATCGCGGCGACGACCCCGGGGCCGTGTATACCGGGGTCCCATTCCGAAGGAGAAGCCCCTTGAACGATAGAAGACGATTCCGCGTCCTGATCGCGTGCCTCACGCTGATCTTGGTCGCTCCGGTCGTCGTCCTCTCGTTGTCGCAGGACTCGAAGGCGAGCGCCCCCCAGGCCGCTGCGCCCGAGGGTCTCCAGCTCGAGGACTGGCCGATGTCCGAAGCGGCGACACGAGGACGCCTGGTCTATGAACGCTATTGCATCGGCTGCCACGGCGACGAGGGCCGCGGCGACGGCGCGGCGGCGCGCATGCTCTCGCCCAAGCCCCGCAACCTCCAGCACGGCGCCTTCAAGTTCCGGAGCACGCCCTACGGCAAGCTCCCGCTGGCAGCCGATCTGGTCGAGACGATCACCTGGGGTCTCCCCGGATCCTCGATGCCGGAGTTCCGCCTCATGCCGGAGTCCGAGCGCCAGGACGTCGCCCAGTACGTCCTGCATCTCGCCACCTTCAAGTTCGGCGTGCGCGAGGTCGCCAAGGTCATGAAGAAGGAGCGACTCGACTACGAGCAGGTCGTCGCCAACCGGATCAGCGAGATCAAGAGCGATGTCTGGGCCGATCGCGTCAGCTCGCAGCAGCCGGTCGCCGTCCCGCCTTCTCCGGACGTGACCCCCGAGCTCCTCGCGCTCGGCAAGAAGCGCTACCTCGGCGAGTGCAATCGTTGCCACGGCGACACGGGCCGCGGCGAGGGCAGCTCGAACTTCACGCTGCGGGACTGGAAGGACGACATCATCGTCGCGCGCGACTTCACCGGCGGGGTCTTCCGCGCCGGCAGCGAGCCCGCCGACATCTTCCGGCGCATGCGCACCGGACTCTCCGGCACGCCGATGCCCTCGATCCCGGGCACCGACGAGGAGATCTGGGGGCTCGCCCACTACATCCTCAGTCTCAAGGACCCTTCGACCTACGTGAACAGGGTGCACTCCGGCAGGGGTATGCCGGGAGGTGAGCGATGAGCGAAGGTGAGATGACCCAAGATCCTCTGGACAAGAGCCTGGGCGATCGCCCGCTCGTCGAAAAGGGCCTGGTCATGGCCCACATGAAGGCCGCGATGCTCTTCATGCTGACCTCGATGACGGCGGGCTTCCTGATCTCGCTCCAGTTCTTCAATCACTATCCCTTCGACGGGGTGACCGAGTACTTTTCCTACGGCCGGATCCGTCTCCTGCACACCAACGAGATCGCCTACGGCTTCCTGGTCAACGGCTTCGTCGGTCTGATGTACTACGCCGTGCCGCGCCTCACCGGCCGACCGGTCCTGAACAAGAAGCTGGGCTGGCTGATCTTCTGGGTCTGGCAGGGCCTGGTCCTGCTGACCTCCATCGGCCAGATGCTCGGCAAGACCCAGGCGGTCGAGTGGGGCGAGACGCCCACCGGATTCCGTCCCGGCACCTGGGAGCTGAACTACGTTCCGGTCGATTTCCTGATCGAGATCGGCGCGCTGCTCGTCGCCGCGCAGTTCCTGATCCCGATCGCGAAGAGCGTCCACAAGCGCATGTACGTGTCGCTGTGGTACCTCAGCTCCGGCATCGTCTGGCTGATCCTGACCTACGTGATGGGCAACACCCTGCCGGAGTGGTCGCTGCCGGGCAGCTCCGGCGCCGCCACCGTCGGCCTCTTCATCCACGACCTCGTCGGTCTCTTCGTGACGCCGATGGGCTGGGGATTGATGTACTTCTTCGTGCCGATCATCCTCCGGAAGCCGATCTGGAGTCACGCGCTCAGCGTGATCGGGTTCTGGGCGCTCGCCTTCTTCTATCCGCTGAACGGCGTCCATCACTTCCTGCTGTCGTCGATCCCGATGAGCGTGCAGTACGGCGCGGTCATCTCGACGATCGCGGTCGAGATCGTCGTGACCACCGTCGTCGTGAACTTCTTCGCGACGATGTGGGGGCGCGGCGAGGCCCTGCGCACGAACCTGCCGATCCGCTGGTTCTACACCGGCATGGTCTGCTACTTCATCACCTGCCTGCAGTGTTCCTTCCACACGACGCTGACCTTCCAGGAGTACATCCACTTCACCGACTGGGTGCCGGGACACGCGCACCTCGTGATGCTGGGCGTCTTCGCCTTCTGGATCATCGGCATGATGACCTGGCTCTGGCCGCGGCTCACCGGCAACGACTGGTACAGCCGGAGGCTCAACCACTGGCAGTACTGGCTGACCGTCATCGGGCTCGTGATCATGTTCTGCGACCTGACCGCGGGCGGCCTGGTGCACGGCTTCATGTTCAAGAACCTCGCCCACTGGACCGCGATCATCGAGGCGCTCAAGCCTTTCTGGATGATCCGGACCGTCGCGGGCGGCATGATCCTCGCCGGTCAGATCTGTTTCTTCATCAACATGTGGAAGACCGCGAAGGGCACCGGCAAGTCCTACGACTACCGCATCGACCTGGTCACGAGCGGGGAGGCCTGATCCATGGATAGATTCACCCCCATCCTCCTGGTGGCCGGATTCGGCTGCTTCATCTTCGCCTTCCTGCTCTCGGGTCTGTATCCGATCATGATCACGGATGCGAAGACGCCCGAGGCCAGCATCGCGGAGCTCGCGACGGTGATCCTGCCGGACTACGAGGACCTGCGCGACAGCTGGCCCGTGGCCTTCGAGAGGGAGTTCCCCCGCGGCGACGAGGTCCTGAGCACCAAGGGTCTCCTGCAGCTCGAGCTGAGGCTCGACCGTCAGGTCGCCGAGGGCTCGCTGACCGAGGCCGAGAAGGCGGA
>JBFIHP010000338.1:0-4438 GCA_041601735.1 Planctomycetota bacterium
CGCGTCAGGGCCGCGATCAGGTTGCAGCCCGAGGAGATGCCGAGGCCAAGCCCCAGCTCGCGCGCGAGGCGCTGCGCCATGAGGATCGCATCACCGTCCCAGACGTCGATGATCTCGTCCAGCTCGTCGAGCTTGACGATCGAGGGGATGAACTCGTCGCTGATGCCCTGGATGCGATGCGTTCCGTGCCGCTCGCCGGTGCGCAGGGTCGGCGAGTTGGCGGGCTCGACCGGGTGGATCGCGACGCCCGGCAGCTGCGACCGCAGATAGCGCCCGACCCCCATCACCGTGCCGCCGGTGCCGACGCCGGCCACGAAGGCTGCGGGCTCGGCGCCCAGCGCACGCATCTGGGCGAGGATCTCGGGGCCGGTCTCGACCTCGTGCGCGGCGGGGTTGTCGGGGTTGTCGAACTGATGCGGGAGGAAGGCGCCGGAGGCCTTCGCGTCCTCGTTGGCCCGTTCGATCGCGCCGATGAAACCGCCCTCCGAGCGCGAGATCGGAACCACCTCGGCGCCGAAGCCCTCGATCAGGGTCACGCGCTCGCGGCTCATCCAGTCCGGCATGTAGATCCGGACCGGGTGGCCGAGCGCCCGGCCGATCGCCGAGAACGAGATCCCGGTGTTGCCGCTGGTGGCCTCGTAGATGGGCACCCCATCCTCGAGTCGCCCCTGCTTCAGGGCCGACTGGATCACGTGCAGGGCCATGCGGTCCTTGATGCTGCCGGTGAGATTGAGGGTCTCGAGCTTGGCGAAGACGTCGAGGTCCCTTCCATCCAGACGGCAGTGGATCCTCAGCAGGGGCGTGTGCCCCACGAGGTGATGGAGATTGCGAGCAGCTCGTTCCTGGTTCATCGGCGACTCCGGACTCGGGGACGAGACGGTCGAGCAAGTTTCGGGCCGCGCCTCGAGGCCTTCGATCGGGGCCCTGGACGCAGGAGCGGCGTCATCCCGCGCAATCCGGGAGGCCGGATCGCGGGGAATCCCCCGTCTTCCCGCACGGGAGCATCAGGGCGGGCTCCGCACGGCCCGAAAGCCCAGGTAGGCCGGGGCCCAGTCCTTCCGCCGGGGATGGACCTGACCGTTGTAGACCACGATGAGCGCCCGCTCGTCGTCGGTGGCATCGGCGGTCCACCAGTAGATCACCTGCGTCCGCGGGTTCCAGAGGGGCGTCTCCTTGTCCGGCTGCCGGCGATAGCGCGCGCGGCCCGCCGAGGGGTCCCAGGAGCCCCCGGCGTTCTCGCCGGCGCGGCCGAGGGAACGCACGACCTCCCCGACCGAGGGCAGGCGCCAGATGTCCCGGGGCTCGTCTTCGAGCCGGAGACCGTCGGCGGCGAGATGGCGACAGCGCCGACGAGCCTCGGTCCAGGTCACGCCCTCGTCCGGCCAGCCCGGCCCTCGCGGCGCCCAGACGAGATCGACCCCCTCGGCCGTGACCCTTCGCGCGCCGAAGTCGCCGTCGTTCAGCCGCGTCGCCACTCGCCAGGCCGGCTCGAGACCGCAGATCAGGAGAACCAGGAGCGGCAGACCGAGCAGGACGCGACAGGCGAGGCGCCTGGGCGCGGGACGCCCGAAGGCGTAACCGGCGCCGATCAGCACGAGGGGCAGGACGATGAAGGGCAGGATGACGACGGCCGCGGCACCACGGAAGAAGTAGAGGGCGCCGAGGCCCGCCAGGGCGTGAAGCGCGCCGCCGGTCCGAGGCCATCGCAGGGCGATGAGCGCGGCCGAGATGAAGACGAGCATCGGGGACAGGTACTGCCCCACCATGAGGAGCAGGTTCGCGAGCAGACTCTCGTGATACCAGCCCTCGTGGAAGTTCTCGTTGATCCCCCAGAAGGCCCAGAAGCAGGCCGTGAGGGTCGAGATCGCGACCGCGATCCAACCCAGCCAGAATCGCGCGTCGAACCGGCCGCGGCGCGCCCCTCGAGGATCGCCGTCCGTCGCCATGCCGTCGTCCGCCGCACGGGTCATGATGGCTCCCGTCGCTCGAGACGAAGAAGATCTCCGGCCTCGTTCCTGCTCGGCTCCGCGACGTCACCGGCCACACGGTGGCGCCGGAGCCGTCGGCGTCAGAGGCCGCGCTCGCGCTCGATCGCGTACCGGAGCGCGGCGAGACCATCGTAGCGGATCTCGCCCTCCGGGCGCATCCCGAGCTTCTCGAGGACCCGGATCGAGGCGAGATTTTCGGGCAGGACGAGCGCGATGATGCGGTCGAGGCCCAGGACCTCGAAGCCGAAGCCGAGACTCGCCCGGCCGGCCTCGGTCGCGAGGCCCCGCCCCCAGTGATCGGGCAGAAAGCGGTAGCCGAGATCGACCGCATCGAGCTCGGACAGGTACTTCAGGCCGCAGAAACCGACGATCCGCCCGGTCTCCTTCAGCACGCAGGCCCAGCGACCGTAGCCCCGCTCGTCGAAATCGGGATAGCCCAGGATCGCGGCCCGCGCCTCCTCGAGCGATCGAAGCGGCGGCTCGCCCGTCAGGCGCATCACCTCCGGGTCGCCGTTCAGGGCCAGGAAGGCCTCGGCGTCGGCGACGGTGAAGGCGCGGTGGAGCAGACGCTCGGTCTCGGGGCCGATCCGGTGACTCCTCATTTCGGTCCACCTCGATGCCGCGCTTCAGGCCAGCCCTCCCTCTCGGCAAGACTGGTGATGTGGGCCAGATGATGGCGTCCATGCCAGGCGTAGATGCCGATGTTCAGGTCGAGTCGCACCGGTCCGGAATCGGGGTGCACGAACTCGCGGCCCAGATCTTCCTCCGAGAGTGCGCGCAGCAGGACGACCCAACGATCGTGCAAGGCCGCGAGGAATGCGATCGAGGTCGAGACAGGAACCTCACCGTAGTCGGCGAGATTCGCCCAGCGCTCCTCGAAGTAGGCCTTGATGCGCGGACGATCCTCCGTGAGCGCCCACTTGAAGCGGACGAAGCTGTTCATGTGGCTATCGGCCAGATGATGCACGACCTGCCGCACGCGCCACCCGCCGGGGCGATAGCGCGTTTCGAGCTGTTCAACGGTCAAGGGCTCGACGACGGCGCGCAACTTCGCGGGGAACCGCGCGATCTCGTCGATCCAGCCCTCGATCTTGGATGCGGTCACCTCGGCTGACGCATCGAAGGGTCCGATGGGAAAGCGCAGATCCTCGCCCAAGAGTCGGGCCCTCCAGCCTGGAACCGCGGCCGAGGGCCGGGTTCGGGTGATGCGATCAGTTCGTCCGGCGGCGCCGACGCGGAGCCGGGGCGTCCTCGTCGGGCTCCGGCAACCTGGGTTCGAAGACGATGCGCGCGTCCGGCAGTCGCTTCCGCAGGATCGCGACGGCCTCGGCGGTCACGCCGCTCTTCCAGAGGAAGACCGATTCCAGCCGCGGCAGTTCGACCAGGTGCGGCAGCGCGCCGTCGCCGACCTTCGTGGCGAAGAGGTTGAGGCTGCGCAGTTCGCGAGCCTCGACCAGCGTCTTCAGGCCGGCATCGCCGATCGTTGTCTCGCGGAGATCGAGCTTCACGAGCCGGTTCATCCGCGCCACGACCGCCATGCCCTTGTCGCTGATCTTCGTTCGCGCGAGTCGGAGCTCGACGATGCGATCGGCGATCGGCGCGAGGGCCTTCAGAGCGGCATCATCGATCTCGGCCTCGTGGGAGCTGAAGGAGACGCGATAGAGACCGCTGCCCCGGGCGATCGGCTCGATGCTCGTGGTCTTGCCCGCGATGGCCGCGAGGCGCTCGGCGGGCAGGGGTTCGAGACCGCGACCGAGCTCGTCGAAGAGGAGCGCGCGCGAAGGCCGGCGAAGCGGTACCGCGACCTCGACCGCAGGTTCCTTCGCCCCGCCGGAGGCGGGCGTGCCCTCCCAGGCGCCGAAGTCGGCGCCCTGCTCGATCCAGGTCCGGATGAGCGCGAGCTCCGCGGGCTTCAGCGGCTCGTCGTCCGGCGGCATGAGATCGGGGTCGCCCTTCGGCAGCGAGATCAGCTCGTAGAGCAGGCTCTCGGCCGGCTTGCCCGCCTTCACGAGGGGCTCGCCGCGGGCCGCCATGATGAAGCTCTTGCCGTCGAGGCGCACGCCGGCCTTCGGCTTCTTCGAGCGTCCCTTGAGATCGGTCGCCGGATTGCCGTGACACTCGAAGCAGGAACGGCTGAGGATCGGCTGGATGTCGCGCGCGAAGTCCGGCCTCTCCTGCCCGAAGATCAGGGCCGGGACGAGGAGCAGCGCGGCGAAGGCGAGGGCTGGGGTCTTCATCGGAACTCTCCTCAGGCGAACAGCGCGGTCACCGGCCGCCCCTTGTCGGCGATGGTGAAGGGACGGCCGGACGGCGAGAAGATCTGCTTGTCGAGAGGCAGGCCCAGCGCCATCGCGATGGTGGCGTTGAAGTCCGGCACGGTGACCTTGTTCTCGACCACGTCGATTCCCCGCTCGCAGGTCTTGCCCCAGCGCAGGCCGCCCTTGATGCCG
>JBFIHP010000339.1:0-4437 GCA_041601735.1 Planctomycetota bacterium
GCGCCGCCGGACTCGGCGGCCTCGCGGAAGCGGGCCGCGGCCTGGTCGTAGCGTCGCTGTCCCAGCAGGATCTCGGCCTCGTTGCCGAGGGCGAAGAAGGCGTCGCGGGCGGCGTCGCGCTCGGCCTCGTCGGCCGCGCGCCGGGTCTTGACTGGTTCGCGCACCGCGACCGCGGGAACGGAGCCGCTGCCGTTCGGGGCGGGTTTGGAATCCCCGCGGGCGACGGTCGGGGTCAGGCCGGCGGGCCGCGCGAGGATGCGGTCGATGTCGCTGCGGGCGGCGCTGCCGGCGGGGAAGCGCTCGATGCGCTCGCGCAGCAGGGCGATCGCCAGGTCCTCGCGGTTCTCGCCCAGCAGCCTCTGGTACTCACCGATGGCCTGATCGGATGCGGTCTTCATCGCCTCCTCGATCTTGCGCGGGATCGAGGGGCCGGCCTTGCCGTGCCGTTCCTCGAAGGCGGCGAGGGCCGCGAGCGCGCCGGCGTAGTCGTACTGGATGAGACGCTCGTCGACGTCGAAGGAGAGCTCCTCGAGCGCGCGACCGCGGGCCTCGATCCTCGCCTGTTCCTCCGGGCTCATCGCGCCGGGCATGCGGCGCGCCGCCAGTTCCTCATCGCTGAGGCCGGTCTTGCGACCTGCGGGCGTCTTCTCCTCGCGTGCGGTCGCGGCCTCTTCACGAGTTCGGTTCTGCGGCGACTCTGCCGGCGGCTGCTTCAGGAAGAAGATGACCAGGAGGAGGGCGCTGAATCCGACCACGATGGGCACGGCGTTCGTGCGCGCCTTGCGATCGCCGGCCTGGCGCCGGCTCGGCGGCGGGCCGCCGGCGGGCGCGAAGACCGCCGCTTCATCGTCGCGCGAGACCGCGGTGGAGCCTGCGGTCGCTCGGGGCATGCGATCGACCCAGACGACGTGGCCGCCGATCTCGATGCGGTTGCCCGGCTCGAGCACGCGGCGCTCCTCGATCCTCTGGCCGTCCACGTAGGTGCCGTTGCTGGAGCCGAGATCCTCGATCATGAGCGCGTCGGCGAGATGCACGAAGCGACAGTGACGGCGCGAGACGCGGTCACCCTGAAGTACGAGTTCGCAGTCCTCGCCGCGGCCGACCACGGTGGAACTCTCGATGAACTCGAAGACCTCGGGTCCATGCTCGGTCTCGATGATGATCTTGCGGCTCACGCGTCGTCCTCATGCTGTCCGGGTGGGGGACCGCCGGCGACCCGGAGGTCGCAGCCGGGTTGTGGTCCCTGCTGCAATATAGAAGCAAAACACGTGCCGGGAAGTCCAGCCTCAAGTTGTTCGGGCGCAAGGGTTTGCGCGCGCCCCTTTCGGGCCCTGGCAGGCGAAACGTAAAGCCCGCTTGACCTTCGGGGCCTTCCGGGTCAGCGGCTTCCGCCCTTGCCCCGGCGCAGATAGGGCTCGAGGCCGAAGGTCTTGATCTTCGCGTCGAGGGTCGGGCGGCTGATCTCGAGGGCCCGCGCGGCCGCCGCCTTCTTCCAGTTGGCCTCCTCGAGCGCCTTCAGGATCATCTCGCGCTCCTTCTGGTGCGCGGTCATCTTCACGATGTCCTTCCAGTGGCTCTCCTTCTTGCCGGAGACGGTCGCGTGGCTCGGCTTGGCGGCCCGGATGTCCTGGGAGAAGTCGTCCGGGCCGATGACCTCGCCGCCGATGGCGCAGGCCCGCTGGATCTCGTTCTCGAGCTCGCGGACGTTGCCGGGCCAATGGTAGGCGAAGAGCTGGCGCATCGCCGATTCGTCGATCGACTTCTTCTCGGCCTTCATCTGCGCGGCCGCGCGCTGGAGGAAGTGATCGACCAGCAGCGGGATGTCCTCGAGGCGCTCGCGCAGCGGCGGCATCTCGATCGCGATCACGTTGAGGCGATAGAAGAGGTCCTCGCGGAAGCGGCCCTCGCCGATCTCGTCCTTGAGGTTGCGGTTACTGGCCGAGACCAGACGGACGTCGATCTTGATGGTCTCGTGGCCGCCGACCGGGCGGATCTCGTTCTCCTGGAGGACGCGCAGGAGCTTCTTCTGCATGTCCACGCTCATCTCGCCGATCTCGTCGAGGAAGAGCGTTCCGCCGTTGGCCTGCTGGAAGAGCCCGATCTTGTCGCGATCGGCGCCGGTGAAGGCGCCCTTCTTGTAGCCGAAGAGCTCGCTCTCCAGCAGCGTCTCGGGGATCGCGGCGCAGTTCTCCTTGACGAAGGGCCGGTCCTTGCGGTCGCTGTTGACGTGGATGGCCTTGGCGATCAGCTCCTTGCCGGTGCCGCTCTCGCCGGTGACGAGGACGGGCACGTCGGCGGGGATGACGCGTTCCAGAAGCTGGAAGATCTCGAGCATCCGCGGGCTGTCGCCGATGATGAAGGAGTAGTCGAAGCCGAACTCGGCCTTCTGGGGCGCATGCGAGCGGAAGCGCGCCAGCTCGATCTCCTTCTCCTCGAGATTCGAGCGCAGGATGGCATTGAGCTCATCGACCTCGCGCTGGCGCTCGATGAGTTCCTCCTGGTTGCGCTGATTCTCCTCGTAGAGCCGGGCGTTCTCGATCGCGATGGCGGCCGGATCGGCGAAGGACTCGACCAGCTCGAGCTCCTTCCTGGTGAAGGCCCCCTTGCGGAAGCGGTGATCGAGGTAGAGGACGCCGATCACCCGGTCGCGGAGCCGAAAGGGCACGCAGAGGACGCTGCGCAGCTTCAGGTTCTCGACGCTCTGGAAGGCGTCGAAGCGTTGATCCTCCTGGGCCGAGGTCGAGATGACCGCCTTGCCCGTCCGCCCGACGTCGTCGGCGATCGAGCGGCTGAACTTGATCTCGGCCTTGCTCACCGATTCGCGGTCGAAGTTCCGGGCGACGTTGACCTTCATGCGGCCGCCGTCCTCGTGAAGGATGAGGAAGCCGCGTTCGGCGTCGGTGAGCGCGATCATCGAGTCGATGATCAGGGTCAGGCAGCGCTTCAGGTTGAGCTCGGAGTTGATGGCCTTGGTGATCTCGAGCAGCCGGGCCGCGTCGGCCGGCGTCGAGAAGGCGGCTCGGGGGAAGACCCTCGCGCTGTCGTCGGTGACGGCCTGCTCGAACTCGATCAACCCGCGCTCGTCGCCGAAGCTCTTGCGGTAGGCGATGAGCAGACGGTGGAGATCCTCCGCGAGCGTGCCCCGCGCGCCGCCCTCGCCCCGGGAGCTGATGACCGGAGCGTCGATCTGGGCCGGGGTGAGTTCGTCCGCCTCGACCTGGAGAGGCTCGGTGTGTTCGTCGGGCGCCTCCTCGAGCCAGATGTTGACGTGGCCGATCTCGACGCGATCGCCCTGCTTCAACATCTTCTGGGTGACCTCGACACCGTTGACCCGCGTGCCGTTCTGGCTCTTGAGGTCCACGATCTTCCAGCCCTTGGCGAGCTTCTCGAGCTTGCAGTGGTGCTGGGAGACGAAGCGGGAGCCCACCCGGAGATCGTTGTCCTCGTGACGTCCGATCGTCACCACGTCCCTCGGAAAGACGAAGGGCTGGCGACGGCCGGCGTTCTCGACGATCAGGGTGACCATGAGGCTCCTTGCTGCGCGGTCTCCCGGAGGCAGCGGGCACCGCCCGTGCCGGCCGCCTGTTTCCGGGGAGGTGAGTGTAGCAGAGCCCGCGCGGGGCCGGAACCGGGACGACTTTCGGCAGTCCCGGCCTCGAGTCGCCTTCCCTCGGGCAGTCTGCTCAGGCCCAGTCCTCGAGGGGGGAGAGACCGGCGTACTTGAGCATGAGCTTCTTCTTGCCGGCTCCGGCGAAGTCCACCGTCACGCGGGCCTTGTCACCGCGCCCCGAGACCTCGACCACGACGCCGGAGCCGAAGCTCGAGTGATGGACCCGGGCGCCCTTGCGGACCTGGATGGCCTCCTCGCCGTCGTACTCGACCCTACGGTCGAGATCCTCGGGCTGGCCGCCCGAGACGTCGTCGATCACCCGGGTCAGCTCGGCCGGAATCTCGGTGAGGAAGATCGAGGGCCGCGAGGTCTCGGTCCTGCCGAAGCGGCTGCGTTGCTCGGTGGTGTAGAGCGAGAGCGAATCCATGGCGCGGGTCATGCCGACGTAGAAGAGCCGGCGCTCCTCCTCCTCGTCGCCGTCCCTGCGAATGCCGGGGTGGGGAAAGAGCTCGGCGTCGAGTCCGATGATGAAGGCGTGCCGGAACTCGAGGCCCTTTGCGGCGTGCAGGGTCATGAGAGCCACGCGATCGCGGTCGCGGTCGAGCGCGTCCTGGTCGCTGAAGAGCGTGACCTCCTCGAGGAAGCCGCGGATGCCGGCCTCGGGCTGGACCATCTCGAAGTCGCGGGCGTGGCCGATCACCTGCTGGAGGTTGCCGACCGGGTCGGCGCCCGCGCGCGGGTTCTTCTCGAAGGCCTCGATGAAGCCGCTCTTCTCGACCACGCGCGTGACCAGTGCGGAGGGGCGGTCGTCGATCGCCTCCCGCAGC
>JBFIHP010000340.1:0-4430 GCA_041601735.1 Planctomycetota bacterium
CACCCGGGAGAACCAGCAGATGGCCGCCATCGACGAGATTTTCAAGATCATCCGCGAGCAGGGCGCGAGCGACCTTCACATGGCCTCGGGCTCGAAGCCGATGGTGCGCCTGAACAGTCGCCTCCAGACGATCGATTACGACGAGCTCACCCCCGAGCTCAATCGCAAGATCCTCTACGAGATGATGACCCCGGACCAGGTCAAGTACTTCGAGGAGAACCAGGACATCGACTTCAGCTACGAGATCCCGGGCGTGACTCGCATCCGGTCGAACATCTTCGAGCAGAAGAACGGGATCGCGGCGGTCTTCCGTCTCATCCCGACCGAGATCCTGACCATGGAGCAGCTGAACCTGCCCGAGCAGCTCCGCCGCTTCTGCGACATGCCGCGCGGTCTCGTCCTGGTCACCGGCGCCACCGGCTCGGGCAAGTCGACCACGCTCGCGGCGATGATCGACTACATCAACGACAATTACCCCAAGCACATCCTCACCATCGAGGATCCGATCGAGTTCGTCCACAAGATGAAGACCGCGCTGATCAACCAGCGCGAGGTCGGCAGCACGACCAAGAACTTCTCGAACGCGCTCCGCGCCGCACTGCGTGAGGACCCGGACATCATCCTCGTCGGCGAGATGCGCGACCTCGAGACGATCAAGCTCGCGCTCACCGCGGCCGAGACCGGTCATCTCGTCTTCGGCACCCTGCACACCAACAGCGCGGCCGGCACCGTCGATCGCATCATCGATGTCTTCCCCGCCGACGAGCAGGACCAGATCCGCGTCATGCTCTCGGAAGCGCTCCGCGGCGTCGTCGCCCAGCGCCTCCTGCCCAAGAAGGGCGGCAAGGGCCGCTGCGCCGCGATCGAGATCCTCTCGGTCACCTCCGCGGTCTCGAACCTGATCCGCGAGGGCAAGACCTTCCAGCTGGACAGCATCATCCAGACCGGCAAGCGCGAGGGTATGATCTCCATGGACACCGCGCTGGCGAACCTGGTGACGGATAGCCTGATCACGCCCGAGGAGGCGAAGAAGCACGCCAAGGACAAGGCGATGTTCGATCGCATGCTGATGCGGGTCTGAGAGACCCGGGAGGCGAGGAATGGCCGATTCCGGCTCGAAGAGCGTCAAGGGCGACCTGAAGAGCTTCAGCATCTTCGACATCACCCACACGCTCATGATGAGCCGCAAGACCGCGCTCGTGACCATCGAGCGGGGCGGCAAGAAGGGCTTCGTCCACTTCGAGAAGGGGCAGATCGTCAGCGCCCTCGACGACACCCTGAACGTCGGTGAGCAGGCCGCCTTCAAGATCTTCTTCTGGCGCGGCGGCCTGTTCTCGATCGACTTCGACGTCCGGCCGCGCGAACGCAACGTCAAGCTCGACACCGAGAACCTGCTGCTCGAGATCGCGCGGCAGATGGACGAGAACAAGCACGAGAACCGGATGGACGACGGCGACGGCGACGCCTCCGCCGTGCTCGAGGAGCAGTTCGAGGACCGCTTCAAGCGCGAGCTGACCAGGGTCTTCGACCAGGTCGCGACCGACAAGTCCCCGGCCCGCGACCGCTACACCGTCCGCGCCTTCGACGACCTCCTCATCGCCCTGAACGACCTCGGCGGCTCGGCGCTCTTCCTGCGTCCGGGAGGCAAGCCGCGGATCAAGACCGGGACGGGCTTCACCACCATCGAGCAAGACCTGGTGGCGCCCGGCGAGATCGAGGGCTTCCTGAACTCCCTGCTCACGCCGTCCGAAGCCCAGAAGTTCGCCGTCAACCGTGAGATCGCGGTCCACTACTCGACCGACCGCGCCGGCACCTTTCAGGTCCACGCCTTCCACGACTCCGGACGGGCGGCCTGCATCATGAGCCCGGCCAGCCGGAGCATCCCGCCGCTTCGTCGCCTGGCCGGCGAGGCCACCGCCTCGCTGGCCGAGATCTGCGGCGGCGAGCGCGGCATGCATCTGATCGTCGGGCCGCTCGCCAGCGGCAAGACCACCTTGCTCACGGCCATGATCGAGGACGGTCTGCGCCGGCACGACTTCCTGGTGACGCTGTTCAGCCGCACGCAGCGCTTCCAGTTCGGCGACGACGCCGGCTTCCTGATCCGCTCCGAGCTCAACCGCTGCCATTTCGGCGGCGAGGGCCTGCTCCAGGGCGCGATCGACAAGGGCTCCGACCTGATCGCCATCGATGAGATCGACGGCGCCGCCATGCTGCGCGACGCCTGCGTGGTCGCCGCCCGGGCGGGCCTCGTCGCGGCGACCCTGGAGGCCGAATCGAGCGCCGCTCTCGCGGAGAGGCTGCAGGCCTTCGCCCGGGAAGCCGGCGGCGAGAAGCTCCTCGCGCGCCTCGGCGCCTGCCTCGAGTCGGTCTGTCACGTGGACCTCGCGCAGGAGGAGAGCTCTCCCGATCGCCTCCGCCATCACCGCCTCGACACCGCGGACCGCGCCCGCATCGCCGGCGGCGACCTCGCTCCCCTCTCCGGCCTCGTCCGCGCCTGACCCCCCACATACGGTGCCAGGCACTTTCCACATACGATGCCAGGCACTTTCCGCCGCATTTCGCGGCGAAACGGTGCCACCCTCATCGCATCTCGAAGCACGACCGACGCCCTCGCGAGCACGACGAGGGTGGCACCGTATGCGGGCGAATCGCGGCGGAAAGTGCCTGGCACCGTATGTGGGGCCGGGGGTCGTTATGATCGGAGGATGGCCAGGAAACCCGTGAAGAGATCCGCCCGCCGCGCCCGCCTCGGCTGGCGCTCCATCCTCGTCCTCGTCCTGATCGCCCTCTTCATCTGGCTCATCGGCCGCATCCTCGGCTTCCGGGTCGGCGGCGAGAGCCCGCAGGGCCAGGACAGCCGCCAGGAACGCGGCGCGGGGACGGGCGGCGCGAGTCGGGCCTCGATGACGGGCGTCGAGCCGCGCGCCGGCGACCGGGAGCCGCGTTTCGAACTCGCGCGCTGGCAACCGACGCGGCACCAGGCGGCGAGCGAGGCCCGGGCCCCCGCCTCGATCGCGGCCGCGGGCTTCCTCCAGGGCCCGGCCTGGCTCTCCTTCCGACTGCCGGAAGACTTCGGGCTCGACGAGGCGAGGATCTCGGTCGAGGCCGTCCATGCCGACCTGCCCGGCCTGCAAGGTCGCCGGAGCCTGCGCGCGATCAGGAGAGTCGAACCGGACCTGATCTTGCTCCAGGTCGAGACGGCACCCGGCGGGCTGTGGATCGAGGTGGCGAAGGAGGGCCTCTGCGAGCTGCGGGGCCCCTTCCAGCCCGCGCCCTGGAGCTTCCTCGACCTGGGACGGCTGTCATCGCCGGAGGAGGAGGTCGCCTGGCCGGAGCCGAGCGACGACCTCTGGTTGGCGCCGCGGATGATCGCGCCGCCGGGCTGGCCCCGCGCCCTGCACTTCCGGGGGACCCCGGGCGAGCACTCGGGTCCGATCACCCGACCCGCCGCGTCGATCGATCCCGCGACGACGCGCATCCGCGGCCCCTACGAATTGCACAGGATCGGGGCTCCCGGCGATGTGAGGACGGGGCTCATCGTTTCGCGCGACGGGCGAGCCGTCGACCTCGACGGCAACGATCTCGACGAGATCGACCTGCCCCCGGGCGCCGGTGCCCTGGCGCGCACGACCCTCGACGACATGGACGAGCTCCTCATCCGCGGACGCGAACTGGTCCCGGACATGACGGGCCCCTTCGTGGCGGCGTTCGCCGGGGGCGCCAGGACGCCCATCGAGCGGGCGAGCAGCGCGACGAACGGGGCGAAGGGGACGATCTCCAGCCGAGCGTTCTCGAGCATGTCGATCCCGCGAGCCCTTCTCGGTCGGATCTGGCCGCTCCGCCTCGACGAGGATGCCGACATCGACGCGCGACTCGAGGCGCTGACGTTGGACCTGTTGATCTTCGCGCCGACGTCCTTCGCCGCGGGTCCCGCCGACGAGGCCCGCGTGCTCCTGCCCCTGCTCGCGGGCCGGCACGAGATCCTCGATCTTCTCCGCACCGAGAACGGCCGTCCGGCGAAGATCGCCGAGGTCGAGATCCCTGACGGGCAGACGGTCCGCTTCGACCCGCCGGAGGCGCTTCCGAGTCGCGACCTCGCGGGCCTCGTCGTCGATGCCGAGAGCCGCGAGCCGATCCGGGGCGCGACGATCTTCGTCGGCCGGGCCGACGTCGCCCTTCCGGATTGGCTGCCCTCCGGACTGGTCTCCGGCGACGACGGCCGCTTCGCGGCGCAGGGCCTGCCCGAGGGCGACCTGGTCGTCGTCGCGCGTGCGGAGGGTTACGAACCGGAGCGGCTCTCCGCCGTCGCGAACCTCGGACCCGGCGAGCCCGTCCTGCTGCGCCTGGATCGCGCCCGCCCGCGTCTGCACACGCCGCGGCGCAGATACGGCGCTGCACGCGTGGATGCGGGCGCTGGTGACTTCCGTGCG
>JBFIHP010000341.1:0-4429 GCA_041601735.1 Planctomycetota bacterium
CGCCGGCGCCTCGGCCCAGTCAACCGACCGGGCCGCGGCGCTGCGCGCGCAGCTCCTCGACGGCGTCGCCGCGATCGGCAGACCCGGCGTCCCGGGCCCCGTCGCCGCCCTCTCGAAGGAGTCCGTCGTCGTGGCCGGCACGCGCATGAAGGGCGGGCTCGTGCTGCCGCTCATCGTCGCCGCCAGGCCCGATCAGGGCCGCCTCGTCCTCTTCGGCCATGGCGGCTACCTCTCGACGGGCGAGCTCGCCCGCGAGGACGGCGCTCGGCTCGTCGCCAACGCCTTCGCCTTCGTCGCCGGAGTGCGCGAGGGCGAGACGGCGCGCGTCGGTCTGGTCGGCCACGACCAGCTGGCGGCCTTCCTCGAAGAGCGCGGCTTCACGGTGCGCCGCCTCGGATCGACCGACTGGGTCGAAGACCTGGCGAAGACCGACGTCCTCGTGCTCGGCCAGGGCCAGGTGCCCGATCTCGAAGCGGCGACGGCTCTCGTCGATTTCGTGAGGAAGGGCGGCGGCCTGATCGCTTCCGGCCTCATCTGGGGCTGGCAACAGCTCAACCCCGAGCTCTCGGCCACGAGAGACCTCCGCATCAACCGTTCCCTGCGCGACCTCGGCGTCCTGCTCTGCGGCGGCACGATCGGCGAGATCATCCAACCCGCACAGGCCGAGGCCGAGGAACTCGATGCCGCGAGCGGAGCCGACGCACTCGCCCACTTCGAGGAGATCCTGCGCTCGCAACGCGTGACGGCAAGGCAGAACGCGCAGGCCGGCCTGGTGCTCACGACGATCCTCCGCTGGTGGCCGGAAGGCGACGACTCCTTCCCGAAGCGGATCGATCGGCTCACCGAGAGGGTGGACCCTGATGTCGTGCCCAGGGCGAGGCGTCCGCTCACCACGAAGGACCCCCTCCCCCGCCTGGCCCTGACCGCCGATCACCTGCGCTCTCTGCGTGGTGATCCCTCCGAGGTCGCAGCCGCTTCTTCCGCCGTCGATTTCCCCGGTCAGCCCGGCTCCGAGGCGAAGAACGTCGAGAAGACCCTGCCGATCGACCCGGCGATTCCCGGCTGGCAGAGCACGGGTCTCTACGCCCGCGCGGGTCGGCCCCTGACCGTCCGCATTCCCGAGGACCGAGCCGACGGTCGCCTCCGCCTGCGCATCGGCGCGCATACCGACCTCCTCTGGGACAAGGAGAGCTGGAAGCGCCACCCCGAGCTCTCGCGATCATGGCCGCTGCGGGCGGCCTCCGGCAGCTTCGCCAGCCCGCACGGCGGGCTGGTCTACGTCGAGGTCCCGGGTCGGGGCCTCGAGGGCGACGAGCCCTTCGAGGTGACGATCGGCGGCGCGGTCGAGGCACCGCTCTTCGTCCTCGGCGAGACCGATCCCGCGGACTGGAAGGAGCGCATCCGCCGGCTCGATGCGCCCTGGGCCGAGCTCGCCTGCGCCGGCGTCGTGCTCACGGTGCGGGCCTCCGCCGTCCGCGCCATCGAGGACCCGACCGAGCTCATGACCTTCTGGCAGGGCGTGCTCGAGCTCTACCCCCGCCTCGGCTCGCGACCGGCCGGGGCGCGCCCACAGCGCTTCGTCGCCGACCGCCAGATCAGCGCCGGCTACCTGCACTCGGGCTACCCCATCATGATGCAGCTCCATCACTCCGAGGAGATCACGGCCCTCGACCGGCTGCGCGACGCGCCGCCGGAGGAGAGTCACGGCTGGGGCTTCTGGCACGAGCTCGGTCACAACCACCAGCGTCCCGACTGGACCTTCGCCGGCACGACGGAGGTGACCTGCAACCTCTTCTCGCTCTACGTCGATCACCAGATCCGCGGCGTCGAACCGGTCAAGCACAAATGGCCCGCTTCGTCCCGCATGAAGGTGGCGCCGCACGTGAAGGGCGAGCGTCGCTTCGAGGTCTGGAAGAAGGACCCGGGGCTCGCGCTCTGGACCTACATCCTCATCCAGGAGGAGTTCGGCTGGGAGCCCTTCATCGCGGTCTTCGCCGACTACGAGCAGCTGTCGCGCGCGGAGCGGCCGAAGAACGACCAGGACAAACGAGACCAGTTCATGTGGCGCCTGTCGCGGGTCCTGGGTCGCGACCTCGGCCCCTACTTCGAGGCCTGGGGCATCCCGATCAGCGCGTCGGCACGCGCGAAGTCGGCGGACCTCGAGCCCTGGATGCCGCAGCGCATCGCCGCCTTCCGCGAACTGCAAGGCGACGGAGCCAGGTAGTCGGGCCCGTCGTCCGGCCACCGAGGTCGGCCGTTCCGGGCAGTGCGCTGCACAGGAGCGCCGCTCTGACCGAGCGGCATCGGGCTCCACCGGCGTCGATGGCCGGCCGGTCCGGCCGGCGCTCCTGTTGCACGGCGCCGGCGCGCTCACGCCGAGTTCAGCGATCGTCTTCGCCGACTCCGGGGGGAGCGGCGAGGCTCGCATCCAGCCAGTCGAAGAGTTCCTTCCAGGTGGACCAGCTCATCCGATGACGCCAGTCGTCGTGCCCGGCGCCCGCGATCTCCCAGTGCCGCTTCGGCCCGCCGTAGGACTCGAAGAGCCGGCGACCGAGTTCCGGCGGGATGGTCCGGTCGAATTCGGCGGTGATCACGGCGAGGGGAATCGAGAGGCCGTCGAGGCGATCGACGTTGTCGTAGTCCTCGCGCAGGAGGAGGCGAGCGGGCAGGAACCAGAAGGCGGCCTGCGCCGCGTCGGCGAGCCGGTCGAAGGGCAGGAAGAGCACCAGCGCCGCGACCTCCGCGCGCGCCCGGCGCAGCGCCCCGCAGGCGACCGCGGAGCCCAGCGATTCCCCCATCAGGATCAGCGGTCGGTCGGGGAACTCGGCGGCGAGCAGATCGAGAGTCGCCGCCAGGTCGGCGACGAGGCTCGCTTCGGAGATCTCGCCCTCGCGGCAGGAGTAGCCGGGGAACTCGTGGAGGTGGACGCGCGCGCCGAGCGGCCGGAAGGTCGCGATCATCGACTTCTGTCCGGCGGCGGTGCCGGCATTGCCGTGCAGCCAGACGATCAGCCGCTCCGGATCGCTCGTCTCATCGGCGGCGACCAGGCCGCGGAAATCGCCGAGATCCGGCCAGGGCTCGAGTCCGAGGGCCTGGAATCGCCGGCTCGCCTCGTCGCGACTTTCGGTCGTCGGATGATAGAGGAGCTTGCCCTGGAAGAAGTAGACCAGGATGCAGAGCAGGACGTAGCTGCGCAGCAGCATCCAGCCGAAGCGTCGGACGGCGGCTGACCGTGGAACAGCCGCGCCCTCCTTCTTCTTCGACTCGCTCATCGTTCAGCCTCCGGCTCACCGCGCAGGAAGGCGGCGAGCTCCGTCCAGAGGCCGGACGGAGCCTCGCGAATCCAGCTGCCGTGCTCGGCCTTCGGCAGCTCGAAGAGGTGCTTGCGGCCGCGGAGGGACTCGTGAACCGCGCGGCCCTGATCCGGCGGAGTCGTCGTGTCGCGTCCGGCCACGATGACCGCGGTCGGGCCCTCGAAGCCGGAGAGATCGCGCAGGTTGTCGAGGTCCTCGCGCAGCAGGAGCGCCATGGGCAGAAACGGAAAGCGGCGCTGCCAGGCCGCCCGCCTGTTGCTGAAAGGGGTCGCCAGGACGAGGGCATCGATCTCGACCTCGCCCTCCGCCAGCGCTCGAGCAACGAGTCCCGTACCGACCGAGACCGCGACGACGATGAGAGGTCCCCTTCGTTCCGCGCGCAGTCGTCGGATGCTCTCGATCAGGTCGGCGACGAGCAGATCGGCGTCGGGCGATCCGGGGCGAGCGCCGAAGCCGGGATACTCGTGGATCAGGACCCGGAGTCCGACCGGGGCGAGCCTCTCGACGAGGACCGCCTGACCGAGCGCCGAACCGGCGTTGCCGTGGACGACGAGGACCGTCCCCGGATGCGCGGCCGCCGGGGGCGGGGCAGCGAGGGCGCGATAGTCGCCGGCCGACGGCCAGGGCTCGAGTCCGAGTCCCGCGATCCTGCGATCGAATTCCTCCCGGCCGTAGGTCGTCGGCCGATAGAGCAGGCGGTCCTGCAGGAGCACGAAGAGCAGAAGGCCCGCGAGGTAGCCGACGACGACCACGACGGCCAGGCGTCTCGCCCAGAGCCGTCCCTTGCTCGGCGGGATTCGACTCCTCACGAGACCTGAACGGCACCGCGCCAGATCAGCTGCCAGCGACCGTCCTCGCGGCGGAAGAGGTAGGCGTCGCGACCGCCCTCGTCGTGATCCTCGTCGTTCATCCGGTAGCGGATCGACCAGGGTTGCAGGACCATCGCGACCTCGCCCCGCTGGCGGAAGACGTTCACTCGAAAGCGCCCTTCGCAGTCGGTTAGCCCGATGGCGAAGTCGACCTCGAGCTCCTCCCTGAACTTCTTCGTTTGCGTGTCGTTCATGATCCCGAACGCGGCGGCGGCCACGAGATCTCGGGTGAGCTCGGTTTTCCCC
>JBFIHP010000342.1:0-4409 GCA_041601735.1 Planctomycetota bacterium
CCCGCTTCGGCGACGACCTGACCGTGGCTCCCCTCGACAGGTCGGCCACGATCGAGATCTCCGGCTCGAACTACAGCTTCCGCACCGGGCGCATCGTCAAGGCCGGCGAGTTGATCGAGAGCTATCGTCCGAGCGCGGCGAAGAGCGGCGGCGTGGCCGCCCTCGAGGTCGAATTCACCGGCAAGGACGAGAAGGGCCGACGGATCTGGCTGCGCTCGGGGCATCCTGCCGCGCAGGCGACGAGCCTGGGCGATGTCACGCTGCTCTTCTTCGACCGTCGCGCAACCATCCCCGATCGCCCTCCGATGCGCGGCTCTCACCCCTGACCTCGCGCGCCGGACGCTGCGATCCGGTTCGTCGAATGTCGTTCGCGACTCACTCGCCCTCGACGCGGCCCGGGCTCGATCCGCGACCAGGCCGCGCATCCCGGTCGGCAAACGCCCCGATCGACGCCGGGACTCGGTGATCTTCCGCAGCGGGGCGGCGGATATCACGCAGTTTGGTCCTCGATGCGCGAGCGGGCTCGAACTTCGACTCGAAGCGACCAAAACCCGCGGCAAGAACATGCAGCCCCGGCATGGTGCTTGCAAAACCGCCGGTCGAACCGAATGGAACCGGGCGTTCGAAGGAGCACTTCGACCTGGTTCTTCCCCTCACACCATGGAAGCAAGATCATGCCGCGGATGATCACAACTCTAGTCTGTTTGCTGTTGGTCGCGAGCTTGCTACCCGCGCAAGTCTCGTTGTCCGCCCACAACCTCCAGGGTGAGATCCCGGGCCTCACCGAGATCTGCGTGCCCTGCCACACGCCTCACCGTGCGCAGGCCGGGGCCGATTCCCTCTGGAATCACACCTTGCCCGCCGGTACGTCGTTCACGATGTACCCGCAGTCCTCGCTGGACGGAACCATCGATCCGGTTCCGAACGAGGAGAGCCTGATGTGCCTCGGCTGCCATGACGGCGTCACCGGCATCGACAGCTACGGCGGCGCGACGGGAACGCTGAACTTCACCGCCGCCGACCCCGAGAACGTCGGCCAGGACCTGTCGAACGATCACCCGATCTCGATCGACTACGACCTGAGCTATCACGGCGGCCACGGCCTGAAGGACCCCTCGGGCTTCTCGCACGGCACCTCGCCGATCCTCTACAACAACAAGGTCGAGTGTGCCTCCTGCCATAGCGTTCACGGCAGCTCGAATCCCTACCTCCTCCGCATCAGCAACATCGACAGCGCTCTCTGCCTCGCCTGCCACAACCAGTGATCCAGGCCTGAAATCCGGCACAGCGTGACGAATCCGACCCGGGGCGAATCGCATCGCCTCGGGTCGGTCTTTTCTCGTGCCTCCCGACCCCGGAACCAAGCTCCGTGCGGCTGCCGAATGCCGGAGCGAAAGGCACCCGATTTGCTGCGGCAGGTCGAAGCCAAGTCCTCGGATCGGAGAGCCCCCATGAGACCCGTCCTTCGCGCAGGCCTGCTCGCGGTCACCGTGCTGGCCCTGTTCTTCGTCGTCACCGGTTGCTCGTCCTCGTCCGGCCATGCCGCCGCGGAAGACGCGACGAAAGGGAGCGAGGTGATCTTCTTCCCCGTGCCCCCGGATCCCCCTCGAGTCCAGTACCTCACGTACTTCACCGGCGCCGACCAGGTCGATCCTCGCGAACAGGACGAGTTCGCCAGCTTCATCCTGGGCGAGGATACCGGCGCACGCCCGCGACTCCGCAAGCCCTTCGGACTCGCCGCCCACGACGGCATCATCTACGCCTGCGACACGACGCTGAACTGCGTCGGCAAGTTCGACCTGAAGAACAAGCGGTTCTCCGTCTTCGGCAACTCGGGATCGGGAAACCTAGGAAAGCCGGTCAACCTCGTGGTAGACAGGCTCGGCTTCAAGTTCGTGGCCGACGCGCGGCGGAACGAGGTGGTCGTCTTCGACCCCTCGGACAACTTCGTCCGGGCCTTCAAGGTCCCGGGCGACCCGATCCGCGTCGTCGACGTCGCGCTCCACGGCGACGAGCTCTACGTCCTGAACAACCTCGGAGCCGAGGTCACGGTCCTCAGCCGGACCACCGGTGCGGTGCTTCGCAAGTTCGGCAAGCGCGGAGCCGAGGACGGCGACTTCAGCATGCCGAGCGGCATCGCGGCCGGGCCGGACGGTTCCATCTACGTCTGCGACCCACTCGATCAGCGCATCCAGAAGCTCAGCTCCGACGGCAAGCCGATCTGGTCCAAGGGGGGCCCGGGCTTCGTGCTCGGCACCTTCGGGAGGCCGCGCGGCATCGAGGTCGACAAGAACGGCATCCTCTACATCGTCGATGCGGCCACCTGCATCGTCCAGATGTGGAACTCCGACGGCGAGGTCCTGATGCACTTCGCGGGCTCGGGCGACACCCCCGGTTGCCTTTCCCTTCCCTCGTCGGTGGCCGTCGACAGCAGCGGGACCTCCTACCTGGGTGATCGAGCCCATCCCGACTTCAAGGGTCACACGCTGATCCATGTCGCAAGCCAGTTCGGGCCGCGCCTCGTGAGCACCTACATGCTCGGGGAGTTCCCGGCCGGCTACGACTTCGGCGGCCAGGAGTTCAAGACGATCGCACCGATCCCGGCGACCGAGGAGGAGCTCGGCGCGCTGCCGTCCGAGGACGACCGGAACTGATGACGAAGATCGCGGGCAGGTCGAAGGCACTCTCGGTCGCGATGCGGCTGGCTTTCGCCGTCTGGATCGTGGCCTTTCTCTTCGCCTGCTCGCATACCACGCTCAGCGTCTTCTTCGACGGTGTCCCGGACCCCGAGGAGGAAGCCCGGAAGGCGGCGGAGGCCGCGGCCAGACAGGAGGCCGCGCAGCTGGCCGCGGTCGAAGCCGCGCGCCCGCAGATCAGGAAGTTCGCGGGCTCCCTTCACAGCCCCTACGAGCGGCGTGAGTGCCAGGCCTGCCACGTGGGTCGCAGCAGCCGCCTGATCAAGGACCCCGACGACGGGCTCTGCCTCGAGTGCCACGCCGACGTCCCCGATCAGCACACGAACATGCACGCCGTCGTCGCCGACGCCTGGTGCGTCGCCTGTCACAGCAGCCACTCCTCGCCCCGTCCATTCCTGCTCAAGGCCGAACCCATCGAGCTCTGCAGCGAGTGCCATGCCCAGGGGCAACGCTCCGAGGGAATCCACCACGAGGATCCCACCATCTCCTGCCTGGAGTGCCACAGCGGCCACGGCAACTCGGACGAAGTCGATCCGGCCGAGCTGGTCGGCTCGGTCCACAAGCCGTTCGGGGATCGGGAGTGCGGCTTCTGTCACGAGAACAAGAGCAGCAAGCTGCTCGCCGAATCCGCCGATGCGACCTGCCTCGAGTGTCACGGCGACGTCCCCGAGCAGCACACGAACATGCACATCGTGGTCGCCGAGGCCTGGTGCGTCAGCTGCCACGAGCCGCACTCCTCGCGCCAGCCCTTCCTCCTGAAGGAGGAGCCGGTCAAGCTCTGCGGCGCGTGCCACGCCCCCGAGCAGCGGTCCACCGGGATCCACCACGAGGACCCGACGATCTCCTGCCTGGAGTGCCACAGCGGGCACGGCAACTCCGACGCGGCCGAGGCGCCGGCCTCGGTCCACAAGCCCTACGAGGAGCGCGAGTGCGGCTACTGCCACGAGGAGAAGAGCAGCAAGCTGCTCGCCGGATCCGCGGACGCGACCTGCCTCGAATGTCACGGCGACCTCCCCGAGCAGCACACGAACATGCACATCGTGGTCGCCGAGGCCTGGTGCGTCAGCTGCCACGAGCCGCATTCGGCGTCCCAGCCCTTCCTCCTGAAGGACAAGCCGGTGACGCTCTGCGGCGAGTGCCACGCCCCCGAGCGGCGGTCCACCGGGATCCACCACGAGGACCCGACGATCTCCTGCCTCGAATGCCACAGCGGGCACGGCAACTCGGATGCGCCGGATCCCGGTCGATCCGTTCACCGGCCGTTCAGGGAGCGCGAGTGCGGCGTCTGCCACGAGGAACGAAGCCCTGCCCTGCTCGGCGATCCGGACGACGGGCTCTGCACCGAATGTCACGACGACGTCCCCACGCAGCACGCGAACATGCACTCCATCGTCGCCGACGGGCTCTGCAGCGTCTGTCATGCGCCGCACTCCTCTCCTCGGTCGTCGCTGCTGAGGTTCGAGCCGAGGAAGCTCTGCGCCGAATGTCATGACGTCGAGGACCTGAGCGATGGACCGCAGCACGAGGACCGGTCGGCCTCCTGCATCGAATGCCACAGCGGACACGGCAGCGCCGGAGCGGCCCTGCTGAAGTGAGGAGGCGATGGCCAGGACGCGTGACCGCAGACCCAGGGCGAACGGGACCGAGACGAGACGCTCGGGCTCGAGATCGCCGCTGTTCTCGGCGCTCACCTTCGTCATCCTCATGGGCTGC
>JBFIHP010000343.1:0-4402 GCA_041601735.1 Planctomycetota bacterium
CGATCGCGCTCGGCGGCTTGATCTTGAGCTTGCTCTTCAGGTCGGGATTGCCGAGCGGAGCCGCCAGATCCTGCTCCTTGTAGCAGGTCTCGCAGATGTGTCGTTCCGTCTTCTGGTTGTTGACGACGTCGATCGTGTGGATCGTCGCCGGTCGTTCTTCACAGATCTGACAGAGCATCCATGAGCTCCGCGAGGACTTTCCGTCGTCGCGGTCCGATGGCACGGAACCCGACTCCGGGACGTCAGCGTCGCTCCGAGACTAACCGACACGGGGGGGCGGCGTCAAAGACCGTCATCGGGGGCCTCGAAGCCCGGGATGCGGCGGAGGGCCGCGGCGAAGGCCGCGCCGCGCTCCTCGTAGTTGGCCCATCCGTCGTAGGACGGATGCGCGGGCGAGAAGAGGACGTAGGCCTCGCGGTCGGAGTCGTCCGTGGCCCGGGCCAGGGCCGCGGCGAGATCGTCCACCCGCTCGACCGACGGCGAGTTCGGACCGCGGCGTGCGCGATGGGCCCGCTCGAGAGCCGCCGCCGTGGCGCCGCAGAGCAGCACCCGCTCGCAGCCCTCGAAGGCCTCGAGCAGGGGGTCCATGACGAGGCCCTTGTCATGGCCCCCGGCAATGAGGCGCACCGGGCGATCGAGCGCCTCGAGCGCGGTGATCGTCGCGAAGGGTGTGGTGGCCTTGCTGTCGTTGACGACGGTGAGGCGGCCGACGCGACCGAGGACCTCGAGGCGATGCGGCAGTCCGCGGATGTCGGCGGCGCAGCGCGCGAGCGCCGCCTCGTCCGCGCCGTACAGGCGACCCGCGAGGGCCGAAGCCATCGCCAGGTTCTTGCGGTTGAAGCGTCCGACCATGTGGCGGGGCATCGGTGTCGCCTCGATCTCCCTCGCGCCGAGACCGAGCGGCTCGAGGCCGCGCGCGCGAGCCTCGGCAGGCAGGTCTTCGCTGCCCAGGTCCTCCGCGTCGAGGACCAGGGGCGCTCCGGCGGACATGAGGTCGAGGAGTCGGAGCTTCGCGGCGCGGTAGCCCGCCATGTCGCCGTGCCGATCGAGATGGTTCGGCGCGAGGTTGGTGAGGATCGCGCCGACGACGGGCCGCGTCGTGATCGCGATCGTCTCGAGCTGGAAGCTCGACAGTTCGAGTACGAAGGTCGTGCCGGTCGCGACGCTCTCGACTTCGGGCAGGAGCGAGCCGCCGATGTTGCCGCCGACGCGATGCTCGATGCCGCGCTCCTTCAGGATGCGGCCGAGCATGGTCGTGGTCGTGGTCTTGCCGTTGGAGCCGGTCACGGCGAGGACCGGGCCTCGGATGCGCTCGAGGAGGAGTTCGATCTCGCTCGTGATGCGCAGGCCCGCGGCGCGCCTCCGCGCGAGGAGGGGGGCGGTCGGCGGCACGGCCGGCGAGGCGACCACGAGGTCCGCGCCCAGGACGTCCTGTTCGTCGTGGCGCCCGAGGACGTAGCGGATCTCCGGAAGATCGGCGAGGAGGGCGAGGCTCGGCGCGAGGCGTTCGGCCGATGCGAGGTCGGTGACGGTGACCTCGTCGCCGCGGGCGGCGAAGTAACGCGCGACGCCGACGCCGCCGCCGAAGAGCCCGAGGCCCATGATCGTCACCTTCATGATCAGGGCTTCTCGGTCGGCTTCTCGATCGGTTCGTCCACGAATTCCTCGTCCGAGACCGGCCTGCCGTCCTCGGCTTCGATGAAGGGCGGGGCCGCGGGTTCGCCCTCGTCCTGGGCGCGCCGCGCGCGCGTGCGCATGGCCTCGGCGCGGTCGAGCAGGGCCTTCACGTAGCCCTCCTCGTCGGTCATCACCAGATCGACCAGGTTCGAGGGCTCGAGATCGACGCTGATCCTCACCTCCTGCTCGGTCTCGAAGGGCGTCAGTCGAGCGAGCAGGTCGAAGGGGAACTGGTCGAGGAAGAACTCGCTCGTGTCCTGCCGGACCCGCACCGGCGCGTACTTGGTGTCGCCCTCCTCGTGAAGGAGGAGGAAGTCGCGGACGCCGCCGTACTCGAAGGCGGTGCGGACCGGAGTCCGACCCAGATCCTCGCGGTCCATGAAGACCCGGGCGCCGGGGGGATTCGACTCGATGACGAGTTCACGGTGGCCCGCGCAGGCCGAGGCCACGAGGCAGAGGAGGAGAGCGCAGCGTCGGAGGATCATGGCCGCATTGTAAGCCGGACGGGGACTCGCGCGCTCGGGTGGGGACTCTCGGCACGAGAAAACCCCCGGGCGGACCCGAGGGTTTTCTGCCTGGAGCGGAGAGACCGGGATTCGAACCCGGGGGAGGTTGCCCTCCACCCGCTTAGCAAGCGGGCGCATTCGGCCACTCTGCCATCTCTCCTGGTTGTTCCTGCGGCGCCCAACGAGTCCGGCGGGTGGGCGAAGCGGAGGGTGAGGGATTCGAACCCCCGGTTGCTTGCGCAACAACGGTTTTCAAGACCGCCGCATTCGACCGCTCTGCCAACCCTCCCGGGCCGACCCCTGCGGGCCTGGTACGGGGCGATTGTATCCAGGGGTCCCGGTCCGACAAGGGCATTCGCCGCCCCGAGCGGCGCGGACCGAACCCCCGAGCCTGCCGCTCGTTGCGGGAGAACGGCGCTGATGCTGCTATGATGGCGAAGAGGCCCGACGAGGACGCAAATCATGGTCGATCCGATCCCCGCCCTGCCGCCGCGACGACCCTCGGCCCACAAGGGTGAATCCGGCGATGTCCTGGTCGTGGCCGGTTCGCGGCGTCTCGCCGGGGCCGCGGCGCTCGCGGCCGAGGGCGCGGCCCGCGCCGGCGCGGGCTTCGTCCGCCTGGCCGTGCCGGCGGGAATCGCCGACCGTCTCGCGGGCGCCCGGCCCTCCCGGATCGTCCTGGCCCAGCGCGAGACCCGCGGCGGCGAGTTCGCCGTCTCGGCGCTCCCCGAGATCATCGAGCTCGCGGCGGCGGCCGATGCCGTCGTCCTGGGGCCGGGCCTCGGGCGCTCCGAGGATCTCCGCGCGCTGGTCGGGACTCTCCTCGCCGAGATCGCGGCGCCGATCGTGCTCGACGCCGACGGCCTCCACGCCCTGGCGACGATCGGACCGGAGGGCCTGCGCGCGCGCGGCCGGACCCTGATCACGCCGCACCCGGGCGAGGCCGCGCTGCTGCTCGGTTCGAGCGCCGCCGAGGTCCAGGCCGACCGCGAGGCCGCGGCGTCGGCGCTCGTCGGTCGCTTCGCCTGCACCGTCGTCCTGAAGGGGGCGGGCAGTCTCGTGCGGGCAGGCAAGCGTCGCCACCGCAACGAGACCGGCAACCCCGGCATGGCCACCGCCGGCATGGGCGACGTGCTCGCCGGAATGATCGGCGCCCTTCTCGCCTCGGGCCTGGGCGACTTCGATGCCGCCCGGATCGCCGTACAGGCTCACGGTCGCGCCGGCGACCTCGCGCGCGAGGACGTCGGCGGGGAGCGCGGCCTGCTCCCCGAGGATCTCGCCGAGTTCGTCCCGCGTGCGCTGGCCGAGTTCGAGCGATGAAGCGAGCGCTGCTGTTCCTGCTCCTCGCCGTCGGGGTTGCCGCGCAGGAGGAGGACATCGCCGCGCGAGCGGAGCGGCTTCTCGTCGCGAGCGACGAACCCGGCGCCATCCGCGAGCTCGCCGCCACGCTGCTGGTGCGCGATGCCGCGCGCGCGCGCGACCTCGCCGACAGGCTCGCCGACGGCGATTGGAAGCAGAAGATCACCGCGCTTACGATCTGGACGCAGCTCGGCGGCCGCGTCGTCCTGGAGGAGGCCGTCCTCGAACGTGCCTGGGATCGCGACGGCAACCTCGCGCTGCGGACGCGCTGTCTCGAATCGCTGGTCGGCGTGGACCTCGAGGGTCACGAGGATCGCGTCCTCGACCGGCTCGACGACCCCGTCTGGCTGGTCAGGCGGGCGGCCGTCCGCGCGCTCGGGCCCCTGCCGGCGGCGACGATCGGCGCGGCGGCCGACCGGATGGCCCGGCGCCTCGATGACGACATCGAGGAGATCCGCGGGCTCGCTCGCGACGTCCTCATCACGGCGGCCGACGAATCCCTGCCCGCTCTGGAGACCCTGCTGGCGCGATCCTGGCAATCCTGGCGCGACGTCGGAGCCAAGCGGGCCCTCGTCCGCGCCGCGCTCGACGCCCGCGCTCGCGGTCTCGAGTTCGGTGCGGCGCTCATGCCGTCCGGGCGCGGCGATCCCTTCTCGCGCGCGCTCGACCTCGCCTTCGCGGAGCCCGGCCCGCGGCGGATGACCCGCTATCTCCGGATCGCCGGCGACGCTTCAGATCGCGAGCTTCTGGGGGACGGTCTCGTGCGCGCGCTGCGTGAGCTGGCCGTGGCCGACGAGGGCTGGGACGGTTGGTTCGAAGGCACGCAGTGGCGCGGGGGGCGCCTGGGAGAGGGAGTCCTC
>JBFIHP010000344.1:0-4395 GCA_041601735.1 Planctomycetota bacterium
GGCTCGCCGCCGCCGAGGAACTCGCCCGCGCGAAGGGCCTGGGGCTCTTCGAGAACCGGCCGGAGCAACCGAAGGAGCGCGCGCTCCTGCGGCCCTTCCAGGGCTTCGCCCTCGGTCTCTACTCGCAGGAGGACGACTTCGACTACGGCCCTTTGCTGCGCGAGCAGAAGGAGATCGGCGCGCGCGACGTCATGCTGGTCACGCCCTGGTTCATGGAGCACTGGACGGCCACGACGATCGTGCCGAAGGAGGGGCGCACGACCTCCCTGCCGATGGTCGCCCGCGCGGCTCGGCAGGCGCGCGATCTCGGCCTCGAGGTCACGCTCATGCCGATCGTCCTGCTCTGGAAGCCCGATTCCGAGCACTGGCGCGGCAACATCGCGCCCCTCGACCGCGACGACTGGTTCGATTCCTACGCCGAGTTCATCGCGGCCTTCGCCGACGTCGCGCGCGCGACCGACTCACGGATGCTCCTCGTCGGCTCGGAGTACTCCTCGCTGGAGCGGGAGACCGGGCATTGGCGGCGCATCATCGGCGATCTGCGGCGCCGCTACTCCGGCCTCCTCTCCTACAGCGCCAACTGGGACCACGTGCACGTGCTGCGCTTTCGCGACGAGCTCGACGCCATCGGCATGACGGGCTATCACAGCCTCACCGACCAGGACGATCCGAGCGTCGAGGAGCTGACCGAGGCCTGGAGGGCGATCCGCCGCAAACTCGAGGGCCTGCTCGACGACGAGGGTCTGCCCTATTACTTCAGCGAGCTGGGCTACGCGAGCCTCGACGGCATCAACAGGAACCCCTGGGACTACGTGAGCCCGGAGAGGGTCGATCTCCAGGAGCAGGCCGATTGCTACGAGGCCTACCTGCGGGCCTGGAGCGAACCCGGACCGCTCTTCCGCGGCGCCTTCTTCTACACCTGGTGGCGCAACGACGACCCCTCGGATGAACGTCAGTACACGATCAGGGGAAAACCCGCGGAGAAGTTGATCCGGGAGCGATTCGCGACGACCGCCCCCTCCCGAGAGCGATGAGGCTCGGGTATCCTCCCTCACCATGACCGGTTCACACCGACAGACCATCGGCCCCTTCGCGCCGAAGAAGTTCCGCCTGAGCGACCTCTTCCGCCGGACGATCGGACCGGGCCGTGTCATCCGCAGCGCCGGCGCCTACCGGATCGTCAGGTTGATCGGCAAGGGCGGCATGGGCCGGGTCTACCTGGCCGAGAAGATCGGGACGCACGACTTCACCAAGCTCATGGCCGTCAAGGTCCTGCCCAAGCAGGGCATGCGATTCAGCGCCGACCGCGAGATGTTCCTGAACGAGGCGCGGCTCTGCGCCGGGTTGAATCACCCGAACATCGTCCAGGTCTACCAGCTCGGTGAGACCCACAGCGAGTACTTCATCGTCATGGAGCACGTCTTCGGCGTGACCCTGCTCGACTTCATCGAGCGCCACCTCGAGCTCGAGAAACCGATCCCGATCAACTACGGCGTCTACATCATGACCCGGGTCCTCTCGGGCCTGCACTACGCGCACAACAAGCACAATCGCGACGGGCTCCACCTCGGCATCGTCCATCGCGACATCTGTCCGAACAACGTCCTGATCTCCTTCCGCGGCATCCCGAAGCTCTCCGATTTCGGCGTCGCGAAGACGAAGCTGACCCTGATCGAGGACGAGACCAAGGTCGTCTTCGGCAAGTATCCCTACATGGCGCCCGAGCAGATCAAGCGTCAGGGGACGGAGCCGCGCTCGGACATCTACTCGCTCGGCCTCGTGATGTACGAGCTCTTCACCGGCCACATCGCTCGCGAGGTGACCGACACCAAACGCCTGATCGAGGACATCGAGAGCCGTGAGATCATCCCCGTCCACGAGGCCAACCCCCTCGTCCCGCTCGATCTCTCGCGGATCATCATGAAGGCGATCTCCGTCAACCGCGAGGAGCGTTACTCGACCGCCAAGGCGATGCGGCTCGTGCTCGAGACCTTTCTGTTGAAGTCGTTCATGTTCCCCGAACAGGACGACTTCGCGGACTACCTCTGTGAACTCTTCCCCCAGGCCGAGAAGCATCGCTGGTGGTAGTTCGCGCTCCCGACGACAACTCTCCGCGCCACAGGAGCGCCGGCCTGACAGGCCGGCCTTGCATGCTCGTGAGGTCAGGAATGCCGCTCTGTCGGAGCGGCGCTCCTGCGGCGCTCCGTGGGCGGGCGCCGGACATGAAACGAGCCGCGTCCCGGGGGACGCGGCTCGCCTGGATTCGAAGATCGGAAGGGACTAGTCGGCTTCCTTCAGGCTCAGGAGCTGAGCACGGATCTCGTCCTCGAGGCCGGTCTTCTTGTTCTTGGAGATGAAGCGGTTGAGCTCGCGCTTCTGCTCCCGCGTGTCCATCTCCTTGATCTCGTCGAAACGAGCGCGCGCGGCGGCGATGACCTCGTCGTGGGCGGTCTGGAGCTTGGCGGCCAGGACCTCGTGGGTCTTGTCCTTGCCGTGCCCCGCCTTCTCCAGCATCTTGATCGCGCCGTCGTAGTCGCCGTCGGCGACCTCCTCGCGAGCCTTCGCGATGGCCATGGAGTTGCGCTTCAGCTCGTCACGGGAGAGGCCCTTGCCGTGCTCCTCCTCGAGCTGCTTCTTCGCCTCCTCCGCGGCCTCCATCACCGCCTTCGAACTCGTACCGCCCTTGATGAAGGACATCTTCTGGAGCGTGTGCGGGTTCACGAACGCGGTGTAGGGGATGCCGCCGGTGTCGTTGTACTGCCCGGCGGGGCTCGAGCGGAGGGCCTGGATCTGATCGAAGGTGAGGTTCGGCCAGCTCACCATGTACTCGACCTCGTTGCCCTGCTCGTCCTTGGCCTTGTACTTGGCGGCCTTCGGATCTTCCTTCTCGACACCTTCCTCGAGGCGGCCCAACGCGAGCACCTCGACGGTGTTGTCCTCGGCGAACTTCATGTACTTCTTGTTCTGCAACACGGCAGAATGCATGCCCCAGCAGGGGCCTCAGTAGAAGCCGTGGCTGTGCACCACGATGGGCAGGTTGAGGAGCTTGGCCTCCTCGACGGCGCCTTCCCAGGTGGTGGCGAAGGTCACCGTGTCCTTGATCTTCGGCGCCTTCTGGGCGAGGGCCGCGGACGAGAGCATCGTCCAGCCCAGCGCCAGCAGCAGGCCGGTCAACAGGTATCGTTTCATGATCGTCACTCCTGCCGCTCGAAGCGGCCCGGACCCGCCCGATGGGCGGCCGTTCAGCCTGGATTTCCGGGCCTCGACGCCGGGGGCCGGCGAGGGGGCCGATTCTGGAACCTGTGAGCCTTCCGCCCGGTCGGGTGAAGTGGAGCAGCGGGGTGCTCGGGGTCCTCGACTACAACCCGGGGAAACACCCGGATTGTCGCTTCGATTCCGGCTTTTTTCGCCCTGACGCGGGGAATCCTGCTCGGTCTCGACGCGCCCGATTATCATGGGCCTCCTCGTTCCTGAACAGACCCAAGGGAGAATCGCCGTGTCCGGCCAGGCCCCGTCCCGATCGCTCGCCATCGCCATCGCCATCGCCATCGCCCTCGTCCTGCTCCTCGGCGCCTGCAAGCGGGAAGCGGAGGTCCGCCAGGCGGCCGACCAGAAGAAGCTGGAGATGCTGAAGGAGGAGAATCCCCATCTCTTCGACCCCGACCTGGAGATCAAGGAGACCCCGGAGATCTTCATCGCCTGGGTTCGGACCAACAAGGGCGCCTGCTGGATCGAGGTCCACCGGGACTGGGCCCCGGCGGCGGTGGATCGCTTCTATCGTCTGGTCCGCTCCGGCTACTACACGATGATGCCCGTCTACCGGGTCGTTCCCGGCCGCCTGGCCCAGTGGGGCATCCACATCCGCCCGGAGATCAACGCCATCTGGAAGGACCGGACCTTCGATGCCGACCCGATCATCAAGTCGAACCTCGCCGGCTATGCCGGCTTCGCCCCCGACCCGACCGTCGACGGCAAGCTCTCCACGCAGCTCTACATCAACCTCGCCGACAACTTCGAACTCGACGAGCGCGGCTACGTCCCCTTCGGCCGGGTCATCAAGGGCCTCGAGCGCATGAGGGGTCTCTATCCCGGCTACGGCGAGGTGCTTCAGGAGGGCAATCCGGACGGCCCCGACATGGCGGCGGCCTGGGAACGCGGGAAGAAGTACCTCCGGAAGAACTTCCCGCAGATGGACACCGTGAAGTCGATCGTGCTGCGCAAGCCGCCCGAGAAGGAAGGCGATCTCGAGGGCGGCGAGGAGATGGACGACTCCGGCAACTGAGGCCTCACCGCCGTCAACATCGAAGAAGGCCCCGTCTCGGCGAGACGGGGCCTTCTTCGATGATGACGGCGCGGGCCGCGTTCAGGGCTTCAGCCAGCGGTCGAGCCAGTCGA
>JBFIHP010000345.1:0-4385 GCA_041601735.1 Planctomycetota bacterium
ACTCCGGGAGCCGGTTCGATGCCCTACCGCGCGACGGAATTCTCGACGCCCTCTCGACCTGAGGATCATGGTCGATCGGAGGATCGCCACCCCAGGTCAAGCACGCTACCAGTCCGAGGACAGGTCATGATTCCTTCGGTCCCCTGCTGTCTCTTCGTCCTCGTCCTCTTCGCCGGGCTCGCGTCGGGACAGGGGCAGGATCTGAGATTCGACTCCGCCGACGCCCACCTGGAGGTGCCGGCGAGCCCTGAGCTCAACCCCGCCTTCGGTCTGACGATCGAGGCCTGGGTTCGCTACACGCCGACCGTCTCCTGGGGCAGCCAGTCGCCCACCATCGTGCGGAAGTCGCAGTCGGGCGTCACTCCCTACTTCCTCCGCGTCGAAGCCGCGACCCGCAAGCTCCACTTCGGCGTGACGACGCAGACCACCGTCGGCTTCGTCGATCTCTACAGCAGCAACCTCGTCGCCCAGTTCGGCTGGACCCACGTGGCCGCCACCTGGACCGGCACCCTGTTGAGCACCTACATCAACGGCAACCTGTCGAGCGTGATCCCGCAGTTCGGGACGCTGCTGCAGGACTCGGACCCTCTTCAGATCGGAGGCGGCGACGGCAGTGCGGGCGAGACCTGGCGCGGCCGCCTCGACGAGGTTCGAATCTGGAGCTACGCACGGAGCGCGACCGAGATCCAGGCGACCATGAACGTGCAGCTCGACCACGCCATTGGCCTCGTCGCCGCCTGGCACTTCAACGGCGATTTCCTCGACGAGACGGGAGGCCACGACGCCACGCCCTTCGGCAGTCTGCTCCTGCCTTCCTCGACCTCGCCGGTCGATCCCCTCCAGCTCGTGGCTCCGGGGCGCGTGCTGCCCGGCGCGTCGATCGATTTCCTGGCCCGCGGCATGCCTCCGGGCGCGCCCTACTTCCTCGACAACAGCTTCGCCGGCAGCGCGAACGGCACGCCGCTCCTGGCTCCGCTCGTGGGCAGTTTTCCCCTCGATTCCCCGCTTCTCAACCTGACCTTCGGACCGGGCGCGCCCGGCATCTTCGTGGACTACCTCGGCCTCGCGGACGCCGCCGGCCAGGCTCCCGCGGTCTTCCACACGCCGAGCTGGCCCATGCTCCTCGGTCTCGAGATGGCGAGCGCCTTCCTCTATCTCGACAACCTCCAGCCGATGACGCTCGGCGGGATCTCGCCGGTGGTCACGACGCTCTTCGCGGCGCCCGATCCCCTGCTGTACTCGGTGTTTCCCGCGACGGGCCCGAACTCGGGCGGCTGGCCGGTGACCCTGCAGGGGGCCAACTTCCCCCCCGGCGCCACGGTCAGCTTCGACGGTCAGCCCGCCACCGGCGTCGTCGTCCATTCCTCCGAGGTCCTGTCCTGCCTCACACCCCCGGCCGCGACGATCGGCTTCGTGGACGTCGAGGTCGCCGATCCGTCGGGGCCGCCCGGCGGCCTGAAGGCCTACCTGCCCCAGGGCTTTCGCTACATCCAGACCATGACCATCACCGGACTCGCACCGAGCTACGGCCTGCCGGGAGACCAGATCACCATCAGCGGCAGCCTCATCCAACCGGGTACGCAGGTCATGGTCGAAGGCATCCCGGCCGCGATCCTGCTGCAGAACCAGACGACGATCGTCTTCGTCGTCCCGCAGGGCGTCGGCTGCCACGCCGTCGTCCAGGTGCAGGCCCCCGACGGGCAGAACGCCAACCTGCTGCTCAATCCCGGCATGGCGGTGACCGCCGCGGTCGGCGCCCAGGGACCCACGGCCGGGGGCACGCACTTCCATCTCGTCGGCGGTCCCTTCGCCGCAGGTGCGACCGCGACCGTCGGCGGCCAGGCGGCGACGATCTCCTGGGTCATGCCCTCGATCGTCGAGATCATCGCGCCCCCCGGAGCGACCGGGAGCGCGGTCGTCCAGATCGTGAACCCCGACGGCTGCTCGGCCCTGAGCAGCTTCCTCTACCAGTGAGAGCAAGGCGGACCATGAACAGAATCATCGCTCTCCTGATCCTCGCTCTCGTCTGGGGATCGGCCACCGTCTCGGCCCAGCCCGGAGACCTCGTGCCGCAGGCCCTGAACCAGCACGCGCTCGTCGCCAGCGACCCGAGCTTCATGCCGCCCGGCGGCCTCACCGTCGAGTGCTGGATCTACTACGATCCGGTGAACTCGCCCTGGGGCGCCACCTATCCGACGATGGTGCGCAACTCGAACATCAACCACCCCTACATCTTCCGGGTCAACAACATGAACGGGAAGCTGCAGTTCGGGGTGGCCACGAACGTCGGCAACTACACGGGCTTCGACAGCACGGTCAACGTACCGTTTCAGACCTGGGTCCACGTCGCCGCGACCTGGGACGGCGCGACCATGAGGATCTACCTGGACGGCCAGGTCGTGGGCCAGAAGCCGAAGATCGGGACGATGAGCATGAACACCCAGGACATCTACCTCGGCGGCGGCCCGACGGGCATGGAGACCTGGCTCGGCCGTATCGACGAGCTTCGCATCTGGGACCACGCGCGCAGCCAGAACCAGATCATTGCGGCGATGCACGCCAAGCTCGACGGTTCACCCGGACTGATCGCGGCCTGGCACTTCGACGGCGACTTCCTCGACCTGACCGGGGGTCACGACGCCCAGCCCCAGAACGGCCTCATGACGCTGCCCTCGACCTCACCGATCTCGACCCTCAGCGTCGTCGTTCCGCAGTACGCGCCGATCGGTCAGACGCTCACCTTCCAGCTGAAGGGCGCGCCGCCCTTCTCGCCCTATTTCTTCGACAACAGCTTCGACGGCTACGCCAACGGCATCCCGCTCATCGCGCCCCTGATCGGGGTCTTCCCGCTCGATCCGCCGCTCCTCAACCTCCAGTACGGAGCCGCAGCGCCGGGAGTCTTCGTCGACTACATGGGGATCACCGACGCGAACGGCGAGGCCGTTGCCAGCTTCGCGGTGCCGGACTGGGACATCCTGATCGGACTCGAGCTCAGCTCGGCCTGGCTCTACCTCACCAGCCTCCAGCCGATGGTCCTGGGCGAGACCTCGCCGATCGGCACCACGATCCTCCAGGGCACGGCGCCGACCATCAGCGCGGTCATGCCCGCGCAGAGCCCCCTCGCCGGCAACTGGCCCATCGCGATCACCGGCCAGAACTTCCGCCCGGGCGCCGTGGCCCGCTTCGGCGGTCGCCTGGCGAGCAACCACGTGGTCCATTCTCCGACCCTGCTCAGCTGCCGCACGCCGGCGGGCCTCGCGACGGGCCCCGTCGTCGTCGAGGTCGAGAACCTGGACGACACCACGGCGATCGCCCCGGCCGCCTTCAACTACGTCCCGGATCTCCTGCTCTCGCAGGTGAGCCCCCTCTTCGCGTCGCCGGGCGATCAGGTCACGCTCAGCGGCGGCGGCTTCCTCGGCAGCACGACCCTCTCGGTCGGCGGCCAGGCGACGCCGATAGACTCGGGCAATCCGACGCAGCTCCAGTTCACCATGCCGGCCGTGTCGGGCTGCCATCTCGCCGTCGTGGTCGCGAACCCGGACGGCCAGAGCGCCGGGCTTCTCATGAATCCCGGCCCCTTCGTCGCGACCGTGATCGGCAACTCCGGCCCCTGGTTCGGCGGAACGACCTTCGAGATCTACGGCAACGGCTTCTCGTCCCAGGCTCAGGTCACGGTCGACGGCGCCGCGGCAACCGTCCTGGTGGCGGCCTCGACCTACCTGAAGGTCGTCTCACCGCCCGGGATCGTCGGTCCCGCCCTGGTCGAGATCATCAACCCCGACGGCTGTACCGCCACCACGAGTTTCTACTACGGCTACTGAGGTCGCCGGGCGACGTCGTCAAGCGGTCCACCGGCAGGCCTGCCGCGTCATCAGCGGAAATCGATAGCGGCACTGCGGACGGTCACGGGATCGCTGCGGACGTCGGTCCAGGCAAGGACGGCCGTCATGCCCTGCGTCGTGATGGTCGGAAAACCGCTGGACCGCGAGTCGTCGAGCTCGGCGACGACCACGATCTCGCCGGGGTCTCCGGCCGAGGAGACCCGGCGACAGCGCAGCTCGGCCGGCCCTTCCGCCCGGGCCAGCCAGCAGACCAGGATGGACCCGTCGTCGAGGAAGGCGACGTCCACCCGGCCGAGCGGCAGGTCGTCGGCGATGGTGATCGCGTCCCCGAACTCTCGGCCCTCGTCCTGCGAGAGAGCGAGCCGGACGACCGATCGCTCGTTCTCGTCGACCGTGTACCAGGCGACCGCCAGTGCCGTTCCCCGCCCTGCCAGGGCGGGTCCGTTGACCGGTCAGCCGGGCATCTTCCAGCGATCCTCGTGGATGCGCGCCGGTGACGACCAGACCCCCTCCTCGAGACGACTGCCGAAGATGTCGCGGATG
>JBFIHP010000346.1:0-4385 GCA_041601735.1 Planctomycetota bacterium
CCAGGCGCTCGAGCTGCTTGCCGAGCGCTTCGGTCTCGTGATCGAGGCCGCGCGTTGCGCTCTCCTCGGTCGAGACCCGGACCTCGGCCTCCTTCAGGCGGGCGCGGATTCCCTCGCGAGCCGCCCGGAGGGCTTCGATCTCGGCCGCGAGGACCTCGAGCTTCTCGGCGAGGCTGCCGCGCTCGACCTTGAGGCGCTCCAGTTCCGAGCGGACCGCGACCAGTCCGCGGCGGCCCTTCTTGCTGCCGGTGACGAAGACGCGGCCGTCCTTCACCAGGGCGCCGCCGGTGGTCACGACGAGGGAACCCTCGGCGAGTCCGGCCTCGACCCGGGCGGCGAGGGCATCGGTATCGAGCACCTCGACCGGCCCGAGGAGAGCGCTCAAGACGCGGGTACCCGCCGGGGAGGTCGCCTCGATGCCGCCGGGAAGGGTCGCCGTCCGGCTCGGGAAGGCCTCGAGCGCGAGGAATGCGGCGCGCCCGCGACCGCCCTCGCTGAGGAAGGCGGCGCCGGCCAGGGCTTCGGCCACGGTCTCGACGACGATGGCCTGGGCGAGTTCGCCCAGGGCGGCCTCGAAGGCGTCGGCGCGCTCGAGGTCGGCCTTGAAGAGGTCGATCAACAGGCCCTGGAAGCCGGGCAGGAAATCGCCGCGCTTCTTCCGTTCGGCCAGAACCGAGCGGACGCCCTCGTCGAGACCCTCCTGGCGGTTGATGTGACCTTCGAGCGCGTCGATGCGACCGGCGACCTTGGAACGTTCGTTCAGGAGGCGGTTGTTCTCCTCCCCCAGGGTCGCGGTCCTGGCTTCGGCCTCGTCCAGCTCGAGACGCAGGCCCTCGAGTTCGGCCTTGCCGCTCTCGAGCCGGGCTCGAGCCTCCGAGAGCCGGGACAGGGCCTCCGCACGGGCGGCCTCGAGCTGGTCCTTCTCGCGCTGCCGCTCGGCGAGGCCTTCCTCCGAACGCTCGAGTTCATCGGTCCAGCGGCGCTCGTCGGCCTCGTTGCGGGCATGCTGGCGGTCGAGCTCGGCCTGACGGCGAACGAGGCTGTCGACCGACTCCGCGGCCTTCTTGACGTCGCCCTCCATCCGGCTCATCCGCTCGCGGAGGCTGCGGACCAGGGCCTCGGCGGTCTCGAGCGCCGCCTGCATGGCGCTGAGGCCGGTGTCGAGTTCGGCCTTCTCGGCGGCGACGCGTTCGCGATCGATCGCACCCTGACCGAGGTCGGCTTCGAGCTCGGCGATGGCGCTGCGCCTCGCCTTCTCGCGCTCCTCGAGGTTGTCGAGATGGCGACGGTGGAAGCCCGCGAGATCGCGAGCCGCCTTCTCGCGGGCACCGACGTCGGCGGCCTGTTCGCGGGCGACGGCGAGCGCTTCCGAGACCTTCGAGAGTTCCTCGTCTACCTCGGTGAGCTTCTTCTTCAGCTCGACCTGATGCGCGGCCTTGCCGCCCCGCTCCTCGCCGAGTTCGGCGACGTCGCGGGCGATATCCTCGCGCTTCGTGGCGGCGAGGTCGTAGCGGTAGAGCGCGACCTGTGCCTGCAGTTCGCGAGCCCGGCGGCTGTGCTCCTGATAGCGCTCGGCCTTGCCGGCCTGGATCTTGAGCGATCGTTCCTGACGGGTCAGCTCCTCGAGGATGTCGGCGAGCCGCAGCAGGTTGGCCTCGACCTTGTCGAGCTTGAGCTCCGTCTCGTGGCGCCGCGAGCGGAAGCGCGAGATGCCCGCCGCCTCCTCGAAGACCTTGCGCCGGTCGATCGGGTTGGAGGCGAGAACGCTGTCGATCTTGCCCTGCTCCATGAAGGAGTAGCCGCCCGGGCCGAGTCCGGTGCCCATGAAGAGCTCGCGAACGTCGCGCAGGCGCGAGGTCTGACCGTTGATCAGGTACTCGCTGTCGCCGCTGCGGAAGAGCCGACGCGTGACGTCGACCTCGACCGTGTCGATGGGCAACGTGCCGTCCTCGTTGTCGAACTTGAGCGTGACCTCGGCCAGATCGAGCGCGGCACGGTTGGCGCTGCCGTTGAAGATCACGTCGGCCATCGACTGACCGCGCAGGCTCCGGGCGCGCTGCTCGCCCAGCACCCACTTCACCGCATCGACGGTGTTGCTCTTGCCGCAGCCGTTCGGCCCGACGATGGCGGTGACGCCCTCGTCGAAATCGAAGACCGTGCGTTCGGCGAACGACTTGAAGCCGAACAGTTCCAGGGACTTGAGTCTCAAGGCAGGCTGCTCCCGAAGGTAGAGGGCTGGGCGATTCTATGTCGGGACGGTGACATCGAGTCTGCTGGCTCAGCGGTCCACGGGAGCCCCGACCGGGCGCTCCGGGGCGATCACCTCGACCCGGGCCCGTTCGGCCAGCGCGCGGCCGAGCTTCCGCTGCCCCGCCTCGTCGAGGTCGCCCCGCCAGGGGAAGAAGACCTGTTCGCCGCTCCGCCGCTCCTCCAGGCCCTCGCCCTCGACCCCCCGCACCACGAGGTAGTGGAGACCGCGAACCGACCAGATCGGCCCGATGAGGCTCCTCTTGGCGGCGGCGAAGACCGCCAGCCCGATCCAGGGATCGATCCCGTCGCGACCGACCGGACCGAAGGAACGGTATTCCGAGGCCGCCTTCATCGTGCGGACCGCCTCGCCGACCGAACCCTCGGTCCTGAACCCGGACTCGAGGCGGGCCCCGAGCGCGCGCAGGCGCGGCAGCTCGTCCCGGTGATGGGCGTAGCCGGCGGCGACCGGCACGAGCACCTGCCGGAGGGCATGTGACTCGAGGATCTTCCGCGGCAGGCTGAAGCGATGGTGCCGGGCCGCGAGAAAGGCCACGACGGCCTCGACGTCGGCGCGCGGCACGGCGATGCCCTCGATGCGGAAGAGCGGATCGACCGCGGTCGAGAAGGGACTGCCGATCTCGGCGTCGCGGGATCGCTCGAAGTCGGACTCGTCGATCTCGATCTCGGTCGCCGCCCCCGCCGCGATCTGCACCGTGCGAGACCCGCGGCCGAGGACCGGGTGCTCGAAGTCGAGCTGGATGCGTTCGGCCCGGAGTCCCTGGATGGCGAAGCGACCGTCGGCGGCGGTCACGATGGTCGGTCGATCGGCGATGCGACGGACCCGGGCCCGCATGAATTCGAAACGCTCGGAGACGAGCTCGAGACGATCGCGATGCGGGAGATCGAGATCGACCCGGGCTCCGGGCGCGATCTCGACGGTCCGAACTCGATCATCGTCGCCGACGAAGCCCAGGACGTGCGGGATCGGGTCACGGTTGATCGCCCTGAGCCCGGTCCGGGCGTCGAGGACGATCAGGCGCGGCTTGATGGCGAGATTCTCCAGGACGATCTCGCGCAGCGCCGGAGGAGCGCCCCGGATCTTGTAGCCGGGCAGGACGAGCAGGACATCGCGCAGGCCCCGGGTCTCGGGATCGATCACCAGGCTCTCGTCGAGGATCGTCCGGTCGATGAGCAGCCCCTCGAGCACGACGTCGTGGCCGCGGCTGCCCGGCGGCCAGAGGACCTCGCGCGGCGGGAAGATCTCGCCCCGCCAGACCACGCGCCCCTCGAGCGCACCGGCCTTCCCCTCCTGCGCGAACAGGAACCCCGGAAGGACCAGCAAGCAAAGGAGGCTCGCGAGGTGACGCATCATGCTTCGAACAGCGATTCCTGGACCTCGAAGACCTCGGCCCGCTCCTCGAGTTCGAGGTAGGCCAACCTGGTCTTCTCGAAGAGCTCTCGCAGCCAGAGGCCGTTGGCGATCTCGTCCTCGCCGCGCGCCGGCAGCGGCAGGCCGCGACCGAAGCGGGCGAGAAACCCGCCCTGCATGATCGGCGCGTTCCGCGGGTCGGCCAGCGGCGTGATGAGCGGCAGCGTGGGCAGGCCCTGGAGCGACTCCGCCAGCACGAGGGTCAACTCGGGAAGGGCCAGCTGCATCGCGAGGGCCTCGGTGGCGCGCAGGAAACGCTGGCGCACGTTGCGCTCGCTGACGCCGCCGACGGTCATCTCGAGCCGGATGTTCTCGTGTTCCTCGCCGGCCAGGTACTCGACGTAGGAGAAGATCCGCGCCAGGGTTTCCGGACCCTGATCGGCCGTGATGATGCCGCGGCCCTCGAGGAAGCGCAGGGCATGCGGCAGTCCCCAGAGCAGGAGCTGGGCGCCCTGCCCCGTGCCGTCGATCTTCGTGTTCTCGCCGCCGGGCAATCGCGCCAGGAGACCCCGCAGGGTCTCGGGCGCCGACTTGCGCAGGAACCAGTACTTCTCGAACATCGCCTCGATGGCGATGCGCAGGGGACCGTCGAGGGCCGGGGTGATGTCATCGACGTGCCGCACGTCGGCCAGCGCCAGCGCGTAGGGGACGTTCAGGGCGCAGGCGCCGACGTCCATGAGCAGGCGATCGCGATCGCGCTGTCGGC
>JBFIHP010000347.1:0-4375 GCA_041601735.1 Planctomycetota bacterium
CCGCCCCCGCGGTCCTTCTCGTCCTGTTCACCGCGAACCTGCTCGCCCAGACGCCGCCCGCCCTCGGCTCGATGAGGGGATTGCCCGTGACCGAGGTGACGGTCTTCAAGGACGGTCACGCCTTCGTCATCCACGAGGGCGAGATCGAAATCGACGCCCAGGGCCGCGCCGGACTCACCGAGCTGCCGGACCCGGTCCTGGGCACCTTCTGGCCCGCATCCGGGACCGAGGGGATCCGCCTGAAGGCGGTCCGCGCCGGCGAGCGCGAGGTCGAGAGCCGGGCGCCGGCCGAGAACCTCGCCGACCTCGTGCGCGCCAATCCCGGCGCCCGAGTCTGGCTGCAGGAGGTGACGGGGCAGCGCCATGCGACCCGGCTCTCGTCACGCGAGGGCGGGGCCCTGCGCGGCAATCTGCTCTTTCTCGAGACCGACCTCGGCGAACGCGTTCTGCCCTTCAGCCAGGTCCGCGAGATCACCTTCCGCGATCCCGACTTCGCGGCCGACAGTCCGCGCAGCACCCGGCGCAAGGTGATCGAGCTCGAATTCGAGGGACAGGGTGAGGCCCGGCGCGTGCGCGCCGGCGTCAGCTATCTGCAGCAGGGCCTGCGCTGGATCCCCAGCTACCGCGTCGATCTCGACGGCGAGGGCAAGGCCGTCATCGAGATGCGCGCGACCCTCGTGAACGACCTGCGCGATCTCGAGAACTGCCGCGTGCGCCTCGTCGTCGGCGTGCCCAGCTTCGAGTTCAAGGAGTACCGCGATCCGATCGGCCTCGGCGAACTCGTCCGGCGCGTGGTCGCGAACGACGCCTTCAACAACAATCCGATCGCCTCCAACTTCTCCAACAGCATCATGAACGGCCAGATCGCGAACTTCGACGCCGGCGGCGGCGTCGTGGCCGGCGACGAGGGCCTCGACATCGGCGTCAGCGATGCCGAGGGCGCGGCCAATCTCTTCTTCTACACCCTCGAGGGCATCAGTCTCCGCAAGGGCGAACGGATGAGCATGATGGTCGCCACCTTCGAGCTCGACTACGAGGACGTCTACACCCTCGACATCCCCTTCCAGGCGCCGCGCACGGTCGTCGGCGTTCGCAATCAGAGCGAGGCCGATCGCTGGGCGCGTCTGGCCGCGAAGCCGAAGGTGCGCCACCAGGTCCGCATCAGGAATTCCAGCAACCGCCCGCTCACCACGGCCCCCGCGCTCATCATGGACGACGGCCGCATCATCGCGCAGAGCATGCTCCGCTACACCGCGCCCGGTGCGAGCTGCAAGCTGCCGCTCACCCAGGTCATCGACGTGCGCGTGGATCGCGAGGACATCGAGACCGGCCAGACGCCGGACGCCCTGCGGATGCACTCGCGCGAGTACCATCGCATCGACCTCGACGGCAGCATCAGGCTGCTCAACCTGTCGAAGAAGCCCATGACCGTCGAGGTGACCCGCTACATCGTCGGCCGCTCGGACGACGAGCCGAAGGACGGTCGGCGCGTCACGCTCGGCCAGTACGAGGACCTCGAGGACGTCGCCATCGAGGGCGACCTGCCCTGGCGCTGGTATTCCTGGCCCAGCTGGTGGTCTTATGTGAACGGGCTCGAGCGCTTCAGCTGGAGCGTCGTCCTCGACCCGGAGAAGGAGGTCGAGCTGACCTACGACTGGCACTACTACTGGCGCTGAGACCGATCGATGTCGAAGTTCCGCATCCTGGTCGTCGAGGACGACGCCGCCATCCGCCGCGCTCTCGTGGACGTGCTCGAGTTCTCGGGCTACGTCGTCGCCGAGGCGGCGGACGGCGAGGCCGGTCTGCGGATGGCGATCGCCGGCGAGAACGATCTCGTCCTTCTCGACGTCCTGATGCCGAAGCTGGACGGATTCGAGGTCCTCGAGGAGCTGCGCCGCAGTCGTAGCCGCCTCCCGGTGATCATGCTGACGGCGCGCGGCGCCGAGGAAGATCGCGTGCGCGGTCTGAAGGGCGGGGCCGACGACTACGTGGTCAAGCCCTTCTCGCCGGACGAGCTCCTCGCCCGCGTCGAGGCCGTGCTCCGGCGTACGCCCGAGCGGCCGAAGAAGCTCGGCCGGATCGGCTTCGCCGATCGAATCGTCGACTTCGATCATCGCCGCGTTCGCTTCACCGACGGCGCCGAGGTCGAGCTCTCGCAGCGCGAGAGCGAGCTCCTGCGCTTCCTCGCGGCGCGCGCGGGGCGCCCCGCCTCTCGCGACGAGATCCTCGCCGCGGTCTGGGGCCTCGATCCCCGGGGCATCCGCACCCGCACCGTGGACATGCACATGGCCCGTCTCCGCGACCGGCTCCGCTGCGGGCCCGACGAGGAGATCATCCGTACCCTGCGCGGCGAGGGCTACGTCTTCGTGGCGGAGATCGTGGAAGCATGAGCCGGAACCGCCGCATCTGGATCATCTACGGCCTCGCGACCCTGCTGGTCGTCGGCGCCCTGTTCCAGGTCAGCCGCGTCCTGGTCGATGCCGCCTTCGAGAAGCGCCGGGCCGACGAGGCGCGCCGTCATCAGGACCGCGAGCGCGTCGCCCTCTGGCAGCTCGACTTCGCCATCGCGCCGCTCATCGGCTACGAGACCGGTCGGGCCATCGCTCTCGAGGCGGGCGTCAGGCCGCTCGGCCCCCTGGGCGAGGACTTCATTCGCCTCCGCTTCGATCGGCGCGATCCCGGGCTCTACCGCGTCACGCCGCCGGAGGGGGCGACGGGCGGCGACTGGTGCGCGCTCGAGGATCTCGAGCCCGAGTTTCGCCGGCCCCTGGCGGTCCTCGCCCTGCCCGAGGACCCGCAGAGCCTGGTCCCGGCGACGAGCGAGTTGGTCGATCTCGACCAGGCCTGGGTCCTCAACGGCGCCTCCATCCCGCTCGACGAGAACCTCGCGCGCAACGACCTGCCCGGTCGGCAGCTCCAGAGCAGCCGCAGCAACGCGCTCAACCCGATGGCGAACTTCGCCAACGTGCAGGGCGGCCCGGCGCTAGCGAGCATCGAGCCCTTCCGTCCCGTCTGGATCGATCGCCGCGACGGCGCGCCGGCGGAGCTCGTCCTCGTCCGCCGCTCCGCCGGCGGCGCGACGATCCAGTTCGTGCTGCTCGATCGCGACCGCCTCGAGGCCTGGCTGAAGCAGGAGGTGAGCGAACTCCTGCCCGAGCTCCAGCTCGCCCCGCAGCGCGACGAGGCCCGACCCGGGCAGTCCGTGCTCGCGGCCTTGCCCTATCGCCTGGTGAGCGCCGCGCCGCCTGCCCGGATCGAACTCGACTCCTCCTTCATGACCACGCTGGGCATCGCCTGGGGCGCGGTGCTGCTCGCGCTCGGCGTGACGGCTTTCGTCCTGCGCGCGACGACGACGCTGAGCGAGCGTCGGGCGCGCTTCGTCTCCACCGTGACGCACGAGCTGCGCACGCCGCTGACGACCTTCCGCATGTACGCGCAGATGCTCCACCGCGACATGGTGCCCGACGAGGACCGACGGCGGGCCTACCTCGCCACGCTCGACGAGGAATCGGAGCGCCTCTCGCGCGTGGTGGAGAGCGTCCTGCTCTACGCCCGCCTCGAGGAGGGCCGGGCGGAGGCGAGACGCGAGGAGATCGGCCTCGCGGAGCTGGGCGATCGCCTGCTCGTCCCGCTCGGTCGCGCGGCCCAGGCCGGCGAGATCGAGCTCGACCTCGAGGTCCGAGGTGACGAGGAGAGGAGTGTGTCGGTCGATCTTCAGACGATCGAGCAGATCCTGGTGAATCTCGTCGATAACGCCGCCAAGTACGGCCGCGGTGAGAGCCCGCGCGTCGCGATCGAGCTCGAGGCGCGCGGCGACGACCTCCTCGTGACGGTGGCCGACCAGGGCCCCGGCGTCCCCGCCGGCGAGCGCCGTGCGATCTTCGAGCCCTTCCGCCGGGCCAGGGAGCACGCGGCCGGCCATGCGCCCGGCGTCGGCCTCGGTCTCGCGCTGGCGCGGGGCCTGGCGCGAGCCCAGGGCGGAGAGCTCGAACTGCTGCCGTCGCGGTCCGGGGCCTCCTTCCGGCTGCGCCTGCCGAACGCCTGAATGAAGGCCGCGGCTTGAGGCCGGGGCCGGCGACGGGCATCATGCCCCGCCATGGCCGACACGCTCGCACTCCGCATCCTCCGATTCTGCCCGAAGAACCTCCTCTCGCGCGGCTTCGGCTTCATCGCGCGCAGGCAGCGGCCGCGCTTCCTCGTGCGACCCTTCATGCGCTGGTTCGCACGACGCTTCGACCTCGATCTCTCCGAGGCCGAGCGCTCCTTCGAGGACTACCCGAGCCTGCTCGCGATGTTCACGCGGCGGCTGAAGCCCGGCGCGCGGTCGATCGACGAGGATCCCCAGGCCTTCGTCTCGCCGGTCGACGGTCGGGTC
>JBFIHP010000348.1:0-4368 GCA_041601735.1 Planctomycetota bacterium
CAGGGTTTGCGGGCGGCCGACGCGCTCGAGGAAGTCGGCGATGCGAAGGTAGTCGGGCCGGAAGTCGTGGCCCCACTGGGAGACGCAGTGGGCCTCGTCGATGGCCACGCGTCGGATCGTCACCCTCGAGATCAGATCGAGGAAGCCCCCGTGCCCGAGGCGTTCGGGCGAGACGTAGAGCAGCCGGAGCCGGCCCTGCGCGACGGCCTCGAAGGTCGCGCGGGTCTCGTCGGGGGCGAGGCTGCTGTTGATGGTGGCGGCCTCGATGCCGCGCGCGAGAAGAGCGTCCACCTGGTCCTTCATCAGCGAGATGAGGGGCGAGACCACGAGGGTCAGGCCGTCCTCGTCGCCGAGCGCGGGCAGCTGGTAACAGAGCGACTTGCCGGCGCCGGTGGGCATCACGACGACCGCATCGCGACCGGCGAGGATCGGGTCCAGGGCCTCCTCCTGGGCGGGCCGCAGCGAGGCGTGACCGAAATGGCGCGACAGGGTCGCCTGGAGCTCGTCCGGGTGCATGGCGAAGGGCTCGGGATGGGACAGGTGAAGCGGCAGTCTATCCGCCCGGGGGTGCAGAGGGAGCGGGTTCTCGCCTCTGCATTCGAGCCCCTTGCGAAGGTCGGCGGCCATGGAGCACCGGGCTTGCCGGCCGTCTGGGAGAGCTTGTTCTCCCGTTCCGGAGCCGGGACGAGACCGGATGCTCCCCATTGGCGCGCGAAGAAGGCAACGGGCTTTCCCGGAGGGCCGGACAGGCCGGGCGCTCCAAACTCCGGTCACGCGCGAGCTTGCAGGCCGGGCCGGGGCGGTTCGGCGCGGATCTCGGTGTCGAAGGGGCAACGCGGGCGGGTTTTCGGTCAAATCGGGGGATCGCGGCACCCGATGAGACGGATCGGGGGACCGATCTTGGTGAACACCAATCCGAACGAATTCGCTCACCGCAGGCAGGTCATCATGGCTCTCGCCGCGCTGGCCACGGTGTTCGCGTTCGGAACGGCCGGTTTCTCCTGGATCGAGGGCTGGCCGACCTGGAAGTCCTTCTACTTCACCCTGATCACCATCACGACGGTCGGCTACGGGGACGAGGGCATCTCGGAGACGGGGGCGAAGTTCGCGGGGCTGCTGCTCGTCTTCGGCCTCGCCATCACCTCCTATGCCTTCGCCATCCTCGTCCAGTTCATGGTCACGAGCCCCTTCGCCTGGAGACGACGCATGCAATCGAAGATCGACAAGCTCGAAGGTCACGTCATCGTCTGCGGCTTCGGGCGCATGGGCCAGAGCATCTGCGAGGAACTCGAGCAGGCCGGCCGGCGCTTCGTGATCGTGGAACCGGAGGCGGAGCGGGTCAAGGAAGCCCTCGAACTCGGTTACCTCCTGGTGCAGGGTTCCTGCACGGAGGACGAGATCCTGCTCGCCGCCGGACTCGAGCGGGCCACGCACATCGTCGTCATGACCCCCTCCGACGACCAGAACATCGTCGCGGCACTCAGCGCCCGCGGCCTCGCCCCGGCGATCGAGATCATCGCCCGCTCGGCCTGCCCGAGCGACACGCGCAAGCTCGAGCGCGCCGGCGCCGACAAGGTCGTCTCGCCCTTCAGGAGCGGGGGCATGGCCGTGGCCACGATGATCACGCGGCCGCGTGTGGCCGAGCTCCTCTCGGAGATGGACGGTTCGACCGACATCGTGCTGGCCGAGATCTCCATCGCCGAGCAGTCGAGCATCGCGGGGACGACGCTGTCCGAGTACGGCCGCGACGTCGCCCGCGAGGTCTGCTTCGTGGCGATCGATCGTCCCGGCGAGGAGCGACGCATCTCGCCTCCGGGCTCGACCGAGATCATGCCCGAGGACACGATCATCGTCGCCGGCGACCCCGAGCAGATCGCCACGATGCGTGAGCATGGGCGGGCCACGAGCGGAGACCGCGTCCTCCAGCCCGGTCGGTGAGGCGAGGGTTCGAGGATGGTGGGACCTGACGGGTTGCATCGCGCCCGACGCAGCGGAAGCCTACTCTCCGCCTTCGACTCCGCGCCTGCGCCGCCGACGATCCGGGACTCGACCGGGACGCCCCCCCTGCGGCCAAAAACCAGGACCTCTCCGGGTGTCCTCAACGATCCGGGTCCAGCCGGACGATGTACTGGCCGGCGCAGTCCCATTCCCTGAAGAGACCGGAGTCGATCGATGCGCGATTTGGCCCACATGTTGTTGTTTTCCGCAGCCCTCGCACTCGTCGCGAGCGCGCAGACCGAACTCGTCCGGAGTCACGACGGGCCGGCGGCCTGGACGAAGTTCGGGACGGCGGTGGCCTCCGCCGGCGATGTCGATGGCGACTTCCACCAGGATGTCATCATCGCGGCGCCCTATGATGACGTCGGCAGCGTCAACTCCGGCAGCATCGAGATTCGCTCCGGCCAGGACGGCTCCCTGCTCCATTCCATGCACGGTGCGACCGCCCTGGCCCTCTTCGGTTTCTCGGTCGACGGCGTCGGCGACCTGAATGCCGACGGCCACGACGACTTCATCGTCGGGGCTCCCTCCGGCGAGAACGCCGCGGGCGAATACGTCGGCCTCGTGCGGGTCCATTCCGGACTCGACGGAACGCTGCTGCATCTCTTCCTGGGAGTCGCCGAGGGCGACAACTTCGGCGTCGCGGTGAGCGCCGCGGGCGACGTCGATGGCGACGGCACGCCGGATCTGATCGTCGGCGCCAACGGGACCGACCTCTACGGCGAGCACAGCGGCTCCGCCATCGTGTTCTCCGGCGCGAGCGGCGTGGCGATCCACAGCTTCCACGGCCTCGCGACCGACGACAACTTCGGCCGGTCCGTGGCCGGCGCCGGCGACCTGAACGGGGACGGCCATGCCGACCTGATCGTGGGAGCGCCGCAAAGCGACGGAAACGGTCTCGACAGCGGCAGCGTCCGGGCCTTCTCCGGCGCGGACGGCTCGCTCCTCTGGACGGCATCCGGCAACTCGGCGGGGGACCACTTCGGTCACGCCCTGGACGGCGCCGGCGACGTCGATGGCGACGGCTTCGACGACATCGTCGTCGGCGCCTACCGCGACGACCCGAACGGCATCGACTCGGGCTGCGCCTGGGTCCTCTCGGGCTTCGACGGCTCGATCATCCACACGCTGACCGGCGTGAACGCCGGCGACGAATTCGGCATCTCGGTCCGGACCGCGGGCGACGTGAACGGTGACGACGTGGCGGACATCGTCGTCGGCGCCCGTCGCGGCACGCACGGGATCAGGAGCGGCACGGCGACGGTCTTCGACGGCGTCACGGGTGGCCTCTTGAAGGTCTTCGGCGGGGACTGGTGGGCCGACGACTTCGGCTACTCGGTGGCGGGCGTGGGTGACCTGAGCGGCGACGGTTTCGGCGACGTCGTCGTGGGCGCCCCCCACAACGACGGCAACGGCCTGGCGGCCGGGCGGGTCAAGATCCTGGCCATGCCGACGATGCCGGTGCTGAAGTTCCGCTCGCAGCTGCCCGCGCCGCACCGCCTGGACGCGAGCTGGGTCCCCGACGGAGGCGACCTCCACGCGCTGACCGCCACGATCGTCTGCGAGCAGGCGACTCCCGGCGGGAACGGGGCCTACGGAGTCAGCCTCACCCGGATCGACTACCCGATGATCAACGGCGTGCCGCTGATGATCGTGCTCGACTCGACGAACCTGGTGGAGGCCGGCATGTTCGCCTTCGACGCCACCGGGACCTTCACGGCCCCGAGCGTCACGCGGCAGTTCCCGGCGGCCGCAGGCGAACTCGTCCACGTCCAGTTCTTCGAGACCTGGCCGGTGATCTCGAGCTCCCCCGGCATCCGGCTCCTCCTCGCGCCCTGAGCGACGAGGCCGGCGGGCCCCCTCGGCCCCTAGCTCAGGCGACAACGACCCTGACTCCGGGGGAAGCTCCTGCCCATGCACTCGCGTCAATCGAGGGTGTCCGGGACCGTCAGAGGCCGCATTCGCGAGGCCCGCAGTTGGAGCGCCAAGCTTGTCTGTCTGCTCGGGAGAGCTTGCTCTCCCACTCTGCCGCCGCCAAACGCCTGACTCGATCGCACCAAGCCGAGATCGGGCAGCTCGCTCGCCGAGCCTCTCTGCCGGGTCTGCGCCACCCATCACCTACGGTGCCCGGCACTTTCCGCCGGGACGCGGGGCGAGACTGCCGAGGTCCATGGCATCAGGATGCTCCCATGGAAGCCGAGAGAGCGGTGTGATCGAAGGTCCGAGTTGGCGGCGCTCTCGGCCGGTCAGACGGCGGAATTCAGAGGCGAGAGGCGAAGAAGGCAGCCGCTGCCGCGGTCTCCAAGGCACCCCAGGTCGGCCCGACTCGGGTCGTTGGCTGTACTCCGACAGCAGCTGAAGCCGGCGGTC
>JBFIHP010000349.1:0-4343 GCA_041601735.1 Planctomycetota bacterium
CCACGACGACGAGCTTGCCGCAGAGCGAGTGCGGGATGCCGAGGCGGCGCGCACGCTCGATCAGCAGCAGCCTGCCGCGCCGGCAGTGGCGGGCCTTCGCGCTGCCCGGCTCGTAGTAGAAGCCGGCATGCAGGACCTCGCTGTTGCGCGAACTGGCGTGGCTGCCGATGCGGTCCTCGGCCTCGGCGACGAGGACCTCCCGCCCGGCGCCGCCCAGCCGGGCGGCGACCGCGAGGCCGATCAGGCCGGCGCCGACGATCAGGACGTCGATTTCATGCGTTTCCGTCATGCCCCGGGCGTCTTCCTCGACCGATTTTCACCCCGCGAACGCAAACCTACCAGAGCCCGCGTCTTGCGGCGACCGCAGGCCGCGACGAAGGGAGGCCGGGTCGGGGCCGGTTCCTTCGGGTGTCGAAACGTCCTGAATGAAGTCCCAGCGGCGAATGAAGGCAAAAGACGAAATTCGAAGAGGTCTTCGGAAGAGCTGGTCGACTGTGGAAGAATCGGGATCTCCCGCAGCCGGGAGTCCGAACGATGCCGTTCACTGGCGACAAGAGAACCTGACCATGCACCAGACCACCCCCAGAGTCCGTGGCCTCCTCATGGCCCTCCTTCTGCTGGCGCTGCCCCTGGCGGCCCAGGACGAAGAGGCCCTGCGCGCTCTCGACCGGAGCGACGCGACGGCCGCGCTCCAGCGCGCCGCGAGGCTGCCGCTCGCCTTCATGCCCAATCTCGGGCAGTCTCCGAGCGCGGTGCGATTCGAGTCGCGCGGGCTCGGCGGTACCATCGCCTTCACCGGCCGCGGCGTCGTCCTCAGCCTGCCGCTCGACGTCCAGAAGGCCGAGCCCGGCAAGGCCGACGTCGTACCGGTCGGCATCCGCTTCCTCGACGCGCGCGAGGACCTGGTGATCGAGGGCCGCGGCAAGCTGCCGACGAGGAGCTCGTTCTTCTACGGCAGCGACCCCGCCGGCTGGAAGACCGGCGTCGCCAACCACGACGAGATCGTCTACCGCGACGTCTATGCCGGCATCGATCTGCACTACAACGGCACCCAGGGCCGCCTGAAGGGCACCTGGATGGTCGCGCCCGGCGTCGACCCCTCGGTGATCGGCTGGCGCTACGAGGGCACGAAGTCGGTCGCGCTCGACGCGGCCGGTAACCTGGTGATCGACCTGCACGACCCGCATGCCGGCGTCGAGGGCAAGATCACCGAGGAGGCGCCCATCGCCTGGCAGATCGTCGATGGCAAGAAGGTGATGATCGACATCGCCTTTCGTCGCGGCGACGAGGGCCGCATCGGCTTCGAGATCGGCAAGTACGACCGCGCTCTCGAGCTGGTCATCGATCCGACCGTCATCTTCAGCACCTTCATGGGCGGCAACGGAACCGATCACTGCGTCGGCGTCTCGATCGACGCCAACGGCCACGTCTACGTCGTCGGCCGCACCCACTCGAACCCCGCCATCCTCGGCGCCGGGCCGGGCTGGCCCGTCACCGTGGGCTGCTTCGACGACACCTACAACGGCGAGATCGCCGATGCCTTCGTGCTGAAGATCGATGCCACCGGCAACTTCCAGCACTTCAACGGCTTCCTCGGCGGCGGCGATCCGGTCAACTTCTCGGTCGGCGGCGGCGCCGACTGGGCCCTCGACCTCGCTCTCGACGGGAACGGAGACATCCATGTCACCGGCTTCACCGAGGCGACCAACTTCCCGCTCACCTCGGGCGCCATCCGGACGACCAAGAATGCCGTCGTGCCCGACGCCTTCTACACGGTGATCAGCGCCGACGGCCAGCAGATCCTCTACAGCACCTATCTGGGCGGCTCCGGCGTCGAGGTCGCCTACGGCATCGCGCTCACCTCGACCGGCAAGGCCGTGATCGCGGGCTGGACCGATTCCAACGACATGGCGACCACGCCCGGTTGCTACCAGCCCGGCCTCTGGGGCGCGCAGGACGGCTTCGTCGCCATCGTCGATTCCTCCAACGGCAACCTCGAGTACTCGACCTACTACGGCTACACCGATTCCGACTTCCTCTACGACGTCGGCGTCGGCCCCAACGACTACATCTACCTCTGCGGCGAGACCTGGTCGCAGTTCGACGTCACCCTGCATCCCGCGCTCTTCGGGCTCAACATGCCCCAGAACACGAACGGCGGTCTGCACGACGGCCTCTTCGGCATCCTGGACACCCAGGGCAACGGCCTATTCGACTGTCTCTACCTGACCTTCATCGGCGGCAGCGGCGGCGACATCGCCTACGGCCTGAACGTGAACCCGCTCAGCGGCGAGGTCTACATCTGCGGTCTCACCTCGTCGGCCGACTTCCCGACCCGCAACGCCAGCTTCACCTGGTCGGGCAACGGCGACACCTTCGTCGGCCGCCTGTTCACGCTCGGCGCCGGCATCAACGACTGGGTCTTCCTCCAGCCCTTCGGCGGCGGGGCCTTCGATCTGGCCTTCGACTGCACGGCCTTCCAGGGCGCGTTCTTCTTCTGTGGTCTCACCGATCAGATCACCGGCACCGAGTCGTTCTGGGTCCGCTTCGGTCCCTCGGGCGGTCTCGAGAGCGGCGATCTCTACGGCGGCACCGACTACGACATGGCGCTCGGCATCGCGGTCAACACGATGGGCATCGCCATCGCGGGCTACACGAAGTGCGAGAACGCCAACCCGAACTACTACCCCTGCGTCGGCCTCGTGCCCTTCCCGACGTTCAACCCGATCATCCCGACCTTCGGCGGCGGCTCGGGCGACGGTTACGTCCGGAAGTACACCTATCCCTGATCGACCCGGACGAGACAGGAAACGCAAAGGGGCCGCCTCATCGAGGCGGCCCCTTCTTCATGGCGACCTGGAACTTCAGCCGAGGATCTTGAGCAGCACCTCGCGGGCGCGTCGGAGGCGCTCCTCGGAACTGAAGTCCGCGGCGGCCTCGAGGGCGATCTCCAGTTCGGCGGCCCGGGCGCCGCAGTGCAGCGCGCCGCGGATGTGGGAGGAGAGCTGGAGGAGGTCGCCGCTCACGACGAGCGCGGTCACCGCGGCGAGCTCGCGCTCGGCGGCGTCGAGGGCGGGGCGACCGAGGATCTTGCCGTAGGCATCGACGACGATCCAGTCGCGGAGATCCTCGTGGTAGTGGTCGAGATCGCCGAGCACGCGATCGGCGTGGCGGTCGTAGATCCGGCGGAAGAGCGCCTCGCCCCGCTCACGCCAGCGGTCGATGTCCTCCTGCGACTGCGACCGCGCCGCGCCGGTGCCGACCTCGGCTCCGAAGTGGTGGCGATAGGCGCGCAGCGAGTTGATGAGCCGGGGGAAGCCGGCGAAGAGGAAGGCCTGGAGAACGAGCTCGAGGATGCGGCCGGGCTCCTCGCCGCGCCCGGCGCAGACCGCGAGTGCGCGATCGCCCGCCTCCGGACTCGCGACCATGGCGGCGAAGAGCCGGAGTCGGCGCGAGAGCGGGTCCGCCGCTTCGAGGCGAGCCGCGAGCGCGTCGAGATCGATCGTCATCTCAGTCCTTGCGGAAGTCGAAGCTGAGCGGGGTGGACTGCCGTCCGTTCGGCAGCTCCACGGTCAAGAAGTAGCGTTCGCCGTGGATCAGGGCAAGCTCGTCGCTCGCGGGGAAGGGCAGGAGGGCCTCGACGCAGGGGAACTCGCCCTTCGGCGCCCGCAGCCGACCGGTCGCGAAGTCCACGCCGGGATCGGTCGCGGCGAAGTCCTTCTCCAGGAGCAGCCCCTTCAGCCCGAAGATGATCAGCTTGACCCGCTCGTTGCCGACGGGGAGGAGCGCCGCCACGGCGATCGGGCGCGCCTCGAGGATCCCGCTCTCCGGGTCGGTCAGGATCGGGTCGCCCTTCTCGAGGGCCTGGATCAGGGCCAGCTCGCCGGGCTCGAAGCTCTCCGCGGGTTTCTTCAGGACCTTGCTGCTGACCGCCATGAACACGAGCACGGCGAGGCCGAGGAGGATGGTCCGCCTGAGCCCTCGCTTCTTCTTCGATTCGAGCAGCGAGCCCCAGTCGGTCTCGACCGAGTGTCCGAGATCGGCTCTCGTGTCGAGGGGCGGACGGACGGTTTCGCAGCTCTGCGCCGAGGCCGCGGTTTCCCCGCGAGCGACGCGACGCGCGGAGGCGACGGCGCGAGCCTGTTCCTCGAGAAAGCGGCGACAGACCTCCGACCTGCGCACCTGGTCGAGCACCTCGAGGGTGCCCTTCTTGTCCAGGCTGCCGTTCAGGAAGTCCTTCACCTTGCGGCGGAATCCCTCGTCCATGCCTCCCTTTTCGGCTCCTCGCGCGATCGCGCAAGAGTCTTTCCCGACCGGAGTTGAGCGGGTCGGGCCGAGTTCAG
>JBFIHP010000350.1:0-4319 GCA_041601735.1 Planctomycetota bacterium
CAGGATGTTCGACTCCGAGCGCGAGACCTGCTTCAGGGCCTTGAAGACCTCCTGCATCGCCTTCGACGAGCCGATGACGTCCTGGAAGGCCTGGACCTCGTCGAGCTGTTCGCGCAGCGAGGCGTTCTCGCGCTGGAGCTCCACGATGGTCTCGAGCTTCTTGACCATCGCGACGATCTGCTCGTTCAGGAAGGGCTTCTGCAGGAACTCCGCGGCGCCCAGCTTCATCGACTGCACGGCCGACTCGATGGTGGCGTAGCCCGTCATCACGATCACCTGGAGTTCGGGGCGCTCCTGGCGGGCCTTCTCGAGGAGCGCGAGCCCGTTCAGACCGGGCATGTTGATGTCGGTGATGAGGACGTCGATGCCCTCGCGACGGATCGTGTCGAGGGCGCGGTTGCCGTCTGCGGCCGTGAAGACCTGATAGCCCGCGTCGCCGAGGTCGTCCTCGAGCGTCATCACGATGCTCTTCTCGTCGTCGGCGATCAGGATCTTCAAGCGGGCGACCTCCATGCTCTCGCGTCGCCGAGTCTACGGTTCGACTCCGCTTCGATCAATCGGCAAGGAATCGCGTCGCGGGCGAGGTCGCTCAGGGTGCGGTCCTCGCGGCCTTCGCGAGCGCGACGAAGGCGCCGCGCAGGGCATCCGCTTCGAGCGCCGGTGCGTCGAAGGCGACGCGACCGGTTCGCCCCGCCGCGCGGATGTGGCAGCCCTCGCCGTCGCAGGCCACCAGGACGGCCTCCCCGCAATCGGGGTCGAGGAACCTCCGGGCGATGGCCAGGAGGGCCTCGCCGTGGTCGTCGTTCATGTGCGCGCGGATCTCGGTCTCGCGAGGAATCCAGGCCGGGGTCTCCGCGAGCCAGTCCGCGGCCTCGATCCAGAAGATGTCGCCGAAGCCGCCGATGAACCGGATACGGACCGGCTCGAGGACGAAGACCGAGAAGCCGTGCGCCTCGCCGTAGGCCCGCGATTCGGGGAAGAAGGCCTGATAGCGCTCCAGGAGTTCCCCCGCCTCCTCGATCTGGGCCGGCCGGGCCTCCGCCAGGAGCGTCACGCGGCCGCGCGCCTGGGCGTTGCCGGGGCCCTCGTCCGCGGCGAGGAGGGAGACCTTCGGATCGGCCATCATGTTCCTCGTGTGCTGGGCGATGTCGCTGACCAGGAGCAGCGGGCGCCCCTCGATGCTCGGAGCGAAGGGCGTGATCGAGCCGAAGGGGTAGCCGGGGTGTTCGAGCGACATCGTGGCGAGCATGCCCGTCGTCAGGCCCCGGAAGAACTCGCGCGCCCGTTGCGCTCGCTTGCCGTCGTCATCGCTCATGGGCCGGTCCCTCTCAGTAGCCACGCAGATGAGACAACAGGCCCTGTCCCGGTCGCGTGCCCTCGTTGCCGTCGAGCGTGACAGGAAGCGGACCGCCGGTCCAGTCCTCCAGGTTCCGACGCGTCATGCGGACGCGAGTCCAGGCCGAACCGGCGGAGAGTTCCCGGATGTCGATCAGATCGAGGGTCGGCAGCTCGGCCGGCCAGAGTTCGAGTGCCTCCTTCTTCAGACGAGCGGCGACCTCCGGCTGGGTGACGATTTCCAGGGCCATCAGGCGGACGGCGAGATCCGGCTTCTTCAGGTAGACGCGCCCGCGGGGCGAGCCCAGCTCGAGCAACTCACGCGGATCGTCGACCAGCATCCCGATCACGGTGCCGAGACGGGCCATGCGTTCTCCCCCGAGCTCGTCGAGCGCGAGTCGCAGGAAATAGGCCGGCGTCTCGTGGTCTCCGGCTGCGAGCAGTCCCTTGAAGAGCTGGATGTGCCCCGCGGCCACGGCGAGGTCCAGCGGCGTCATGTCACGGGCGTTGTGGAAGCCCCCCTCGATGCCGGCCTGGTGCAGCAGCGTCACGACCTCGGGGCTTCCCGAGCGCGCCGCCTTGTGCATGACGCCCTCGTTGTTCGCGTCCCGGGCGTAGATGTCGGTCTTCGGCAAACGCTTGAGAAGGACGCCGACCATCCCTCGATCGCCCTCGAGGGCAGCCACGAGGATCGGCGTGCGACCCTGCGACCCGACGACCCTGATGTCGGCACCGAATTCCACGAGGAGGTCGGCTCCCGCGCTGAATCCCTCCTCCAGGGCGACGATCAAGGGGGTGTCGCCCTTGTCGTCCCGGGGGTCGAGGTCGTTGCGGAAGGCCTCGATCACGAAGCCCATGATTCTCTGGTCGCGACGCCGCGCGGCCGCGAAGAGCGGGTGAGGAATCGCGTCCTCGCCGAAGACTCGAACCGGCGGAGCCTCCTTCATCAGGGCCTGGACGTCCTCCGCACTGCCGTCGCGGATGATCTGCCCGGCCAGTCCGAATGAGGCGCGACCGAACTCGCGGAGCCCATCGGGCTCGACGCCGATGCCGTCGTCCAGGTCTCCCCGATCGATCGACCGGGGGATCGGCTTCTCGTCGAGCAGATCCTGCACCTTCTTCACCGTATAGGTCGCCAGCGAGACGACGCCGAAGATGAAGAGCGCCCACCAGATGCCGCTGGTTCCCGTCAGGGCGTACCAGCCGACCTTGCCGGCCGCCTTGGCGGCGCGGGGCACGATGGGTTCGCGATCCTGGGCCTCGGCCTTCGCGCCCGCGGCGTCCGGCGCGGTCGTCCGGATGCGGTCGACCTCGCTCTTGACCTCGCTGGCCGCCTGATAGCGGCGCTCGGGCGACTTCTCGAGTGAACGCAGCACGACCTCGTCGATCCTGAGATCGAGCAGGACCCGGGCCGAGGGCGGTTCGAAGCGACCGAGAGGAAGCTCCCCGGTGAGCATCTCGTAGAGGACGACGCCGAGTGCGTAGATGTCGGCCCGGTGATCGACCTCGAGCGGGTGCTCGACCTGCTCCGGCGCCATGTACTGCGGCGTGCCGACGACGAGACGGCTGTGGGTCAACCGGGCCGAACCGGGCTCGTCGGCCATCTTGGCGATGCCGAAATCGGCGACCTTCACCAGGCCGTCGGGGCGGACGAGGATGTTCTCCGGCTTGATGTCGCGATGAACGACGCCGCGCTCGTGTGCGTACTGCAGGGCGTCGCAGATCTGGGGCACCAGCGCGAGGGCCTGTTCGGGCTTCATCTCGCCGGCCGCGATCAGGTGGCGGAGATCGGTACCCTCGACGAGCTCCATGACCAGGTAGCAGAGACCTTCCTCGAGGCCGAAGTCGTGCACCGTGACGATGCTCGGGTGATTGAGCGCCGCGAGGGCGCGGCCCTCGCGCATGAAGCGGCGCAGGAAGTCGTCCGAATTCGAGAGCTCGCGATTCAGGAGCTTCAAGGCGACCCGACGCTCGAGCTTCTTGTCCCGGGCGGCATAGACGACCCCCATGCCGCCTCGGCCGATGCAGCGTTCGATCTCGTACTGCGGCAGGATCCTGGCAACCTCCTCGCGGCGCGGCAGGTCGCCCTCGTCGTCGTCCGGGAAGTCGCTGAAGACCTCGCTCTCGGCCGAGGCCAGGGCGAGGAGGCAGCGGGGGCATTCCTGCTTCTCGTCGTCGAGCGGGGCGCCGCAGCTCTTGCATTCGATTCGGCTCATGTCGGTTCTCCTGCCCTTCGACATGCACCGGATCGCGGGCGGTTACCGGTCGGTCGGAGATTTCCTTCCCGATGATCGATTCGACGGCTCATGCGAGGGCCTCCATCAGGCGGGCGAGCTCGATCTCGACCTCCTCCGGCCCCGCAACGGTCTCGGCGACCGTCTCGCGGATCAGCTCTCCCAGGCGCCGTCGCAGGCGATGGAGCGCCACCTTCACCGTTCCGGGCGCGATGCCGAGTTCGGCGCCGATCCGCTCCTGCGCGCCCTCCTCCACCGGCGCGGCGAGATAGCGGGCGAGGGCGTCGTGGAGGCCGTCGCGGCCGCGCTCGCAGGCCTCGTGGCGCAGCCGCCTGCGGGCCTCCTCGATCGTACAGAGCGCCCAGCGGCGCAGCAGGAGGGCCTCCGGGCCGAGCGCCGGATCGACCGGCTCGAGGCTGTAACGCTCCTCGGCGTCCCGGAAGTCGAGCGAGAGGACGCTGCGTCCGCCGCCGCGCTTCTCGGCCCGCCCGGCGCGCTCGAACTGCGCGACCTCGTTGCGAAGCGCGGTCAGGAGCCAGTTCCGGAAGCGTCCGCCCTCGGGCTCGACCTCCGCGATTGCCCCCCGCGTGAGCAGGCGGAGGAAGAGCGCCTGCACGAGGTCGGCCGCATCGGCCTCGTCTCGTCCCGAGCGTCTCAGGTAGGCGTAGAGCGGATACCAGTAGAGACCGCAGAGCTCTTCGAGCGCCGCTCGGGCCTCGAGCGGATCGGCGGCCCCCAACTCGCGGATCA
>JBFIHP010000351.1:0-4305 GCA_041601735.1 Planctomycetota bacterium
CAGGCCACCTCGAGGGCCTCGATCCCGGCGAGGAGGTTGCGCTGCGAGAGCGTCGCGCCCTTCGGCGCCCCGGTCGTGCCGGAGGTGAAGACGATCATCGCCGGGTCGTCGTCCCCGATCGCGGGCCGGGGCCCGTCGGCCGAACGCGCGCCGGCCGAGAAGGCGGCGGCGATGAAGCGCTCCTCGAGCAGGTGCGCGGCCGATCCGGTCTCGGCGAGGGCCGCGCGCGTCGCGGCCTCGGCGGCCGCGGCGGCGACGATCAGCGCGGGCCGGGCGACCGTGATGATGCGCGCGATCTCCGGGGCCCGCGCCCGGGGGTTGATCGGGACCGAGATCCGACCGGCGAGGAGGTTGCCGAGGTGGACGGCCACGAGCTCCGGGCCGTTCTCGAGCAGGAAGAGCACGCGCTCGCCGGGCCCGACCTCGAGCTGGTCGAGGAAGCGCCGCCAGTCTTCGGCCTGCCCCGCCAGATCGGCGAAGCTCGTCTGCCGGCCCTCGAATCGCAGAGCGATCCGATCGCCCTGTCTCGCCAGGTTGTCGCGCACGCGCGCAGCGATGCTCATGGCCTCATGATAGCGCCGTCGGCGCGGACTTCGAGCGGGGCGCCCGCGGGGCTCGACGGCGGCCGGGGAGGCCGACCGGAGAGAGGTCAGCGGTTCAGCAGCTCGGCCGGGTCGCGGAGCTTGCGCATCTCCTCCTCGAGACGCTTCTGCTGCTCGCGCATGTGCTCGTAGAGCGGCATGAGGGTCGCCAGCTCCGAACTCTCGGGCTCGAGGCGCTGCAGGGCCGTGACCAGCGATTCGAGGGCGTCGCCGTTGTTGTCGTCGAGGGCCAGGGCCCGGCGGGCCAGGGGCAGCGCGTCGCGGTGGCGATTCAGCCGGATGAGGGCCGTCGCTCCGATCGCGAAGCCGCGGGCGTCCTGGGGCGCGAAGTCCATCATCTTGGCCGCCTCGTGCCAGGCGTCCTCGTCCTCGCCGAGGACCAGGAAGAGCTGGGCGAGGTGGTGGAGGGCCTCGACGTTGCGGGGCAGGGCGATGACCATCTTGCGGGTCAGGTCGAGCACCTCCTCGGCCTGTGAGTAGCGGGCCTTGATGTTGATCATCGCCAGCCAGGCCTCGGCGTCGTTCGGGTCGTTCTTGCGTCGCCGCTCGAAGACCCGCATCTCCTCCTCGCGGGCCTCCTTGAAGCGGGCCAGCTCGAGGTAGCGGCGGTTGGATTCGGCCGCCTCCTCCTTCAGGCCGAGCTTCTTGTGGACGCTCTGGAGCGTGAAGAGAGCATCGTGCGAGAGCGGGTTGAGCTCGAGGGCGTCTTCGAGGAGGACCTGCGCCGCCCGGAGGTTCTCCTCGCCGCCCAGGGCCTCGTAGCAGCGGGCGCAATCCACCGCGACCATGTGCTGCCGGGCGTACATCCCCAGCTCGGCGCGGTAGGACTCGATGGCCTCGCGCTTGCGACCGAGGCGATCGAGGGCCTTGCCGCGCTTGTAGCGGGCGAGCGGGCTGCGCGGCGCCAGGTCGATCAGGGCTTCGAAGTCGCGCGCGGCGGCTTCGAAGTCGCCGCCTTCGAGCCTGGAGCTCGCGAGGTAGTCCCGGAATTGCGGGTTGGTCGGCGCGGCCGCCACGGCCTTCTCCAGCGTGGCGATGGCCTCCGGATAGCGGTAGAGGCTGTAGAGGGCCACCCCTCTCAGGAAGCGGAGCTGCGGCAGGCGTTCGACGAGGGTCTCGTTGCCGCGGCCGGCGGTCAGGAGACTCTCCAGGTCCTCGAGGCCCTCGACCAGACGATCCCAGTCCTGGGCGCGGTAGGCGGCCTCGGCCCGACCGAGATAGGCATCGATGCGGCTCGGGTCGCTGCGGTAGACGGCGTCGAAGATCCCCCAGGCCTCCTGGAAGCGGCGGGTCTTCAGGCAGGCGCCGGCGTAGAGGCTCTCGATCCCCTCGTCGTTCGGGTCGAGCTGGCGGGCCTCCGCCAGGTGCTGCCAGGCCTCGAGGTCGTGGCCGAGGAAGAGCGCGTCCTCGGCCTTCTCGAGGCTCGCGCGGGCGGCGGCGGCCCGCTCGGGACCCACCTTGGCCAGCCTGAGCCCGCGCTGGACGCGCGGGTCGAGGCGATCGTAGGCGGCGGCCTCCTCGAAGAGGGCCCGGGCCTCGATCGGGCGGCCGGCCCCCGCCAGGGCGACGGCATCGGCGATCAGGCTCTCGAATCGGGCCTTCCGCGGGTCCTGGGGCGGATTGGCGGAGCCTTGCTCGCCCGGGGCCGTCTTCTCCGGGTCAGGTCCGCAACTCGGGGCGAGGGCGGCCGCGAGCACGACGATGAAGACGCCGGCGAGGGCGCGAAGGAGTCCTGGGCTCTGCATCACGACTCACACTATGGTAGGACGGGCCCGGTCGCCAGACATGGAGATTCGGGGGCCGCGAGACGGGGTCGGATGCCGGAAGAACGAGGGCGAAGAATCGGCCGCTACGAGATCCTCCGCGAGATCGGTCGCGGAGGCATGGGAGTCGTCTACGAGGCCCGCCGCGACGACGGCGACGTGGTGGCGCTCAAGGTGCTCTCGCCCTCCCGTTCCGGAGACGAGGATTCCGTCCGGCGCTTCCTCCGCGAAGGGGCCATCGCCCGCCGGCTGCGCCATCCGAACATCGTGCGCATCCACGAGGTCGGCCAGGTCGAGGAGCTCTGCTACATTGCGATGGACCTGCATCTCGGCCCGAACCTCGAGGACCTGGTCTTCGAGCTGCGCCGGGATCGCCGCGATGCCCTCGAGGTCTTCCTCCCCGAGGCCGTCCCCGCGGGCGGCAAGGCGCAGGAGTCCGATCTCTACCAGCATGCGATCGCGCAGTCCCTCGCCCAGGTCGCGAAGGCGGTCGAGTACGCCCATCAGCAGGGCCTCGTCCACCGCGACATCAAACCCGGCAACATCCTGATCGCGGGCCCCGGTCGCCTTCTCCTGACCGACTTCGGACTCGTCCGCGAGCTCGACACCGAGACCAAGACCCTGACCGGCGATCTGCTCGGCACGCCGCTCTACATGAGCCCCGAGCAGATCATGGGCCGGCGCGACCTCGTCGGACCGCGGAGTGACGTCTACGCCCTGGGCGCGACCCTGCACGAATGCCTCGGTCTCCAGGCGCCCTACGACGCGACCGATCTGACGCGGCTCGCCCGCCAGATCGAGACCGACGAACCCAGGAGCCTCGCCGCCCTCAACCCGAGCCTGCCGCGGATGCTGGTGACCATCACGCGCCGCGCGATGTCGAAGCGGCCCGAAGACCGCTATGCGGGCGCCGCGCTCTTCGCCAACGACCTCGAGCGCTTCGTCGCCGGCCGTTCGATCGTCGCGCGCCCGCCCGATACGCTCGAGCGCCTGCGCAACGCCTTGCGTCGTCGTCCCGATCTCGTGGTCATCACGGCCACCCTGCTCGTCGCCGGGCTCGTCTTCGGCGGCGTCCTGCTCTGGCGGGACCGAGCGGAGCGGGAGCGCCGCGGCAGCGAGGCTCGCCAGGCCTTCCTCGAGGGTCGCGAGCACCTCGGCAAGGGCTCCTTCCGCTCGGCCTGGGGCGCGGCGGCTGAGGCGGAATCGCTGGCGCCGGAGGCGGTCTACGGCCCGACGCTCCGCGAGGACGTCGAGGCGGCGCTCCTGCGCGACTTCAACGCGCGGCTGATCGGCGGACTCGACGGGCTCCTGCAGATCGACGGGATCTTCGCGATGCTCGACGACCTGCCCGGCAACGAGGTCGATCGCGAGGCCTTGGCCGCGCGCCGCGATCTCGAGCGTCGCCGGGCGATCGGTCGCAACGCCACCATCGACGATCCGCGCGTCGAGCTCGTCTTCGAGGCCATCGCACGCGACCGTCCCGACGACCTTCCGGCCCTGCGGCTCGAACTCGCACCGATCTTCACCAGGGTCTTCACCGAGAAGACCTCGCGCTTCCTCTTCCTCGAGGCCTCCCGCCTCGTCGATCGCGCCCGACGATGGGGCGTCACGATGGCGCCGCTCAGCGGCGCGCCCGACGAGGCCGAGGACCTGACGAGGCCCGGGCACATGGAGCTGCAGAGCATCGCGGCCGAGCTCTTCGCGGACGATCCGCAGGTGCGGCGGCGCGCGCTCGTGCGCCTCTCCGACTCCGCGACCTTCAGCCGCCTGCCCTGGTCGGAGACCACCCGCCTCCTCGAGCGATTCGCACGCGAACTCGAGGACGAGAACGACGCCCGCGAGTTCCTCCGGCTCGCCGATCGGCTGGCGCTGCCCGGATTCGGCGAGACGCTCGTCGATCTCGCGCAGCGCTTCCCCAAGCTCGAGCGTCCGCTCGTGGA
>JBFIHP010000352.1:0-4303 GCA_041601735.1 Planctomycetota bacterium
GCGAGGAGCTGCCCGAGAAGCCGATCGAGCGCTGACCGGGACCTCCGCTCGGGTCCGTCTGGGCGGGGGAGGGCGCTTTTGCTAAACCCAGCGCCGGACGATCGCGGGCGGCGTCGTCGCGCCGCCGCCGCGACCTCTTGACCTCGGCAGGAACGACGATGCAGATCGAGAAACTCGCCAACCTCTTCGAGTTCATGGAGGGTTGGGAAGACCGCTATCGCCAGATCATCGATCTCGGGAAGAAGCTCGAGCCCCTCGGCGACGAGCACAAGACCGCCGCGAACAAGGTCCACGGCTGCACGAGCCAGGTCTGGTTGATCTGCAGCCGGCTCGACGACGGTCGCCTGCATTTCGTGGCCGACAGCGACGCCCACATCGTCCGCGGCCTGATCGCGATCGTGCTCATGATCTTCTCGGACCGGACGCCCGAGGAGATCGCGGCCGCCGATCCCATGCCCTGGTTCGAGCGACTGGGGCTCGACAAGCACCTCAGCCCCATGCGCTCGAACGGACTTCACGCGATGGTCGGCCGGATCAAGGCCCTGGCGGCGGCCGCCTGAAGGTTGGAATCGATGTCTCATCCCTTTCGCATCCACAACACGCTCAACCGCAAGATCGAGGACTTCGTGCCCCAGGAGCCGGGGAGGGTCGGCGTCTACGTCTGCGGCATGACCGTCTACGACCACGCCCACATCGGGCACGGCCGCTTCCTCGTCGTCTTCGACGCCTTCGCGCGCTACCTCCGGCACCGCGGCTGGGAGGTGGACTTCGTCCGCAACTACACGGACATCGACGACAAGATCATCCAGCGTGCGGCCGAGAAGGGCGAGGACCCGCTCGCCTATGCCCAGTACTTCATCGATTGCTTCCGCGAGGACTGCGCGGCGCTCGGCCTCGTCGTTCCGGACCACGAGCCCCGGGTCACGCAGTCGCTCGACAGCATCCAGGCGATGATCGGCAAGCTCGTCGAGGGCGGCTTCGCCTACGTCAACGAGGGCAGCGTCTGGTTCCAGGTCTCGAGCGCTCCGGGCTACGGCAAGCTCTCGGGCCAGAAGCTCGACGAGATGCGCAGCGCCGACGACGCCGCGGGCAAGAAGAGCCCCGCGGACTTCGCGCTCTGGAAGGCGGTCAAGCCGGGCGAGCCGGCCTGGGACAGCCCCTGGGGGCCCGGCCGCCCGGGCTGGCACATCGAGTGCTCCGCCATGTCGCGCGACTGCCTGGGCGAGACCTTCGACATCCACGGCGGCGGGCTCGATCTGGTCTTCCCGCACCACGAGAACGAGATCGCCCAGTCGGAGTGCGCCAACTCCGCGCCCTACGCGCGCTACTGGATGCACAACGGCCTCCTGACCATGGCCGGCGGCCAGAAGATGGGCAAGAGCCTCGGCAACGTCATCAACATCCGGGATCTCCTCCAGAGCTTCCCGGCCGAGGCGCTGCGGCTCTACTACCTGCAGAACCAGTACCGTTCACCGCTGCCCTGGAGCGACGATGCCCTGCCCAAGGTGCTCGGCATGCTGGCGCGGCTCTACGACGCCCGCGAGAAGGCCGCGGCCATGGAGGGCAGCGAGCCGGCCGAGCGCGTGGCGACCGATCTCGGGGCGGAGGCGACGAGGGTGCTCGAGCTCGCGCGCGGCTTCGAGGCGCGCTTCCACGCGGCGCTCGACGACGACTTCAACACCCCCCAGGCCCTCGGCGTCGTCTTCGAACTCGCCCGCGCGGTGAACCGCTTCGCCAACCTGAAGAAGGCGAAGAAGCGCGGCCGCCCCATCGCCGCGGAGGCGCTCGCCGCCCTCGACCTCGTCGCGGCCGCCCTCGGCCTGCTCGGACAGCGGCCCGAGGACTTCCAGGAGGAGGTCAAGAGCAAGCGTCTCGGCAGCCTCGGCCTCGAGCGGGCCGAGGTCGAGACGGCGATCCGCGAGCGCGAGGAGGCGCGGACCGCCCGTGACTTCGCCCGTGCCGACGAGCTGCGGCTCGCGATGGAGCGGCGGGGTGTGCTCATCATGGACACGCCCGAAGGCCCGCGCTGGCGCCTGGCCCTCTCGACCGACGAGGACTGAAGGACTGCCGGAATCCCGGAATCCCGGAATCCCGGAAAATTCCGACCGCGCCCGCGGGTCGGGGGTAGTCTTCTCCGGTTTCCAGGAGTCCCGCGATGCAGCTGGGCGGCGTCCAAGCGACCAACAACTTCAGCCATCTTCGCTTCGGCGGGGCACTTGCGCGCGTTCGTGCCGATCGGCAGGCCTCCCCTGATCGGAGCGCCGATCGCATCGGTCTGCAGGATCTGTTCCGGGACCTGAGCCGTTTTCGTGACGAATTCGGTCGCCTCGAGGCAACCGTCCGACGGCTGCGTCGCGGCGGCGGAGGGACCGGATTGGCCGCGATCTCGGGTGACAACCCGCTCGGTCTGGATGCTTCCGCAACCCAGGCCTCGATCCGCTCGGAGGAGGAGGTCAACACCCTCACCTCGAGCTACGGCCCGACCAACCCGGCTTTCTCGGGGCTCTCGACCGCGAGCCCGACCATCGGCGGGCTCTACGACGGCTCGAACGGCGACGACACCCTGAGCTTCGTCGTCCGGTCCGGCGGCATCGTCGGAGTCACCAAGAAGATCGAGATCGACGTCCTCGACGGCACGGGCGACCGGCTCGAGACCCTCGATTTCGATAACTTCGCTCCGGCCGGAACGGTCGTGACGCTCAAGAACGGTCTCGAACTCTCGCTGTCGAACGGTGCTCTCGTCACGGGCGACAGCTTCGACGTCACCGTATCGAACTCGACGCCCCAGTCGGTCGATCCCGACGCCAGTTTCTCCGAAGGCCCCGGTTTCGACCCGGGCTTCTCCGTTCAGGGCGGGAGCTTCGACATCTCCGGCGTCTCCATCGACGTCCTGGCCTCCGACAGCATCAACGACGTCCTCGCCCGGATCAACGCATCGGCCGCCGGGGTGACGGCGACCTTCGATTCCGCCGCGGAACAGGTGGTCATCACCGCGAACGATCTCGGCTCGGTCGGCGATTTCGTCCTCGACAACGACGTGTCCGGTTTCCTCGAGGCCGTCAAGCTCGCCGGCGCCAAGCTCGACGCAGGCATCGATGACGATCGCACCCTGGCACTCGAGGACGTGACGGCGTTCCAGGGCATTCAATCGGGTTCGTTCCAGGTGAACGGTCAGCTCATGCTCGTCGATCCCAGGAACGACTCGCTTCTCGACGTCCTGGCGCGCATAGAGGCGACGGTCTCCGGGGTCACGGCGACCTACGATCCGGCGAACGATCGGGTCCGGATCGTGCAGACCGATCCGGAGCAGACCCTCGAACTCGACGACGGCACGAGCGGGCTCTTCACCGCGCTCGGCATCGACACGGGAGTCGTCGAGCCGAAGGTCGTCGACCGCGGCCTCACCGGGCTCGATTCCGGCGAGTTCGCGCGGCGCATCGAGCGGCTCGGTTACCGCCTGGGGCAGGTGCTCGAGGATCGGAGCCTGATCAACGCCGACGTCGAGACCGGACGCCTCAGGACGGAGCTCATCACCGGGCTCTCGGCCCTGTTCACGCGCGAGAACCTGAAGGCGCCGGCCTCCGCCCTCTACGAGACCCCGGCGGGAATCCGCTTCGATCTCCGTCGCGAAGCGTCCGAGCCGCTCGCGATCGATCTCGACAAGTTCCGCCAGGAGGCGCGCCAGAACCCGGGAGCCCTGCTGCGCCTGCTCGAGGGTCGGGGCGACGATCGACCGGGCCTTCTCGACATCCTGGGCCGGGCTCTCGACGAGACCGAGGATCGCCTCGTGGAGCGTTTCGGCGAGGGCGGCGCCCTGCTCGATCAGCTGGCCTGAGCGGCGCTCCGGGTCGCTCGCCTCGGCGATCGGCCTGTTAGGATGCGCCGACGACGCTTCGTGGGTCGGGTCGATGAAGGCCGGAGCTCGCGCGCGAACCAGGACCCGGAGGCTCGAGATGATGCGTAAACGCGGGGATTCGGCGCGCGATTCGAGCCCTGAAGAGGGGGGAGGTCCCGGCTCGTCCAGGCCGACGGTTCTCGTGGTCGAGGACGACAAACTCATCTCGACCGTGATCCGCGTCAGCCTCGAGGGAGCCGGTTTCCGGGTCCTGACCGCGATGGACGGCCGGGCGGGCCTCGATCTCTTCGAGGCCGAGCGCAGGGGGCTCGCCGCGGTCGTCGTGGATCGAAATCTACCGCGCATGAACGGAGACGAGGTCGCTCGCGAGATCGAGGCCAGATCGCCCGATCTACCGGTCGTCGCCATGAGCGGCTTCGGCCGGGACGACGTGGACTTCGGGGCGCC